>CAYRVL010000018.1:1793-11977 GCA_964427665.1 uncultured Fluviicola sp.
CATACAACTTCGCTAGTTCAACAGGGTCACCGGCATCACGGATCGACTCAAAATTTACTCCTTTTACCGTGCGTCCATTTTGAATGTCCAAACAAGGAATTATGCGCTTATAAACTTCCATTATTAAACTCTTTTATTTCTTTCAAGGTGATCTTTCCTTCCAGTAAAGCTTTACCAACCACGCAGCCATAACAACCAACCTCGCGAAGCTTCTGAAGATCCCCTAATGTTTCTACTCCTCCACTGGCAATCCATCGTTGATCCGGATATTGCTTCACCAAGCTTGCGTAAAGTTCCAAACTCGGACCGTTCCCGGTGCCATCGCGACGAATATCCGTGGTCAAAATAGTCAGACCTTTGAATCCTTTAAAGCGGTCCATCAATTCTTCCAATGAAACGCCGGAACCTTCTTGCCATCCCTTTATTTTGAGCTGTGTGCCGTCTGTGTCTAATGCCAACACAAAGCGTTCAATCCCATACTTTTGGATCCAGTTGTACACCAGATCGGTTTGCTTCACACACAAACTTCCAATGACTACCTGATTTGCTCCTGCTTCAAGAAGATCCTGAAGATCCTGTTCTGTTTGAATCCCTCCTCCAAAATCAACTTTTAAACCGGTTGCTTGAACCAAGTCTTTCATTAACTGGGTATGAACCAATTTGCCAATTTTAGCACCAGATAAATCTACTAAGTGCAAGTACGCTAAATTGTTTTGAGCGATCTCTTTTGCATAGCTTATCGGGTCTAAGGCATAATTCGTTTGTTGTCCGTAATCTCCTTGATACAACCGTACAACTTGATTGTCGATCAGATCTATTGCTGGAATGGCTATCATAACGTGTTTAATGTGTTGGTAATGAATTTTCTCAGGAGATCTTCCCCATTCGATCCGCTTTTCTCCGGGTGAAACTGAACTCCATAAAAGTTATCCTTTCGCAGGGCTGCTGAAAATGAGGTCCCGTAAGTGCATGTTCCCCACGTATCTTGGGAAATTTCTGCCGCATAACTGTGCACGAAGTAATGAGACGAACCAGAATGAGGAAATGAAACATCATTCCAACCCATGTGCGGTATTTGAATGGCGTAATCAACCACTGTGTTTCCGATCATTTTAGACAAAGAAAGCGTACAGGTATCGAAAATCCCGAGACCCGCCGTGTTTCCTTCTTCAGAAAACCGCGTCATGAGTTGCATCCCCAAACAAATTCCCAGGACAGGTTGCTTCAGTCTAGGAACCAATTGATCCAATTTATTTGCTCTCAGTTGCTGCATCGCTGTTTGGGCTTGTCCAACTCCCGGAAAAACAACGCGATCTGCTGCTTGGATGATCTCTTGATCTGCGCTGACAATTGGTTGCAGCCCCAAACGTTCAAAGGCTTTTTGAACAGAGAACAAATTTCCAGCTCCGTAATCGATGATGACCAGTTTCATTACAGTTCGTTTTTCGTTGTTGGTAACAGATCCAGGTTTCCACTTCGTCGCTTAGCCATCAAAATTGCTTTTGCAAATGCTTTGAAAATGCTTTCGACCTTGTGGTGTTCGTTTTCACCTATTGCTTGAATATAAATATTGCAACGCGCTGTAAAACAGAATGATTTGAAAAAGTGTTTCACCATTTCTGTTGGCAATTTCCCAACATATTCGCGCTTCAACTCTACATCCCAGATCAGTTCCGCACGACCACCAAAATCAATGGCACACGTTGCGAAACAATCATCCATTGGAAGTGAGAAGCCATAGCGTTCAATCCCTCTTTTGGACCCTAGCGCTTTGTCGATCGCTTGACCCAATGTCAATGCTGTGTCTTCAATGGTGTGGTGCTCGTCAATATTCAAATCGCCATTCATTTTAATGGAAAGATCCAGTTGTCCGTGTCGCGCAAGTTGATCCAACATGTGGTCAAAAAAATCGATACCCGTGCGGATAGTTGATTTGCCAGTCCCGTCTAAATCCAATTCGATCTTACAGTCCGTTTCCGCCGTTTTGCGTTGAACAGTCACTTTTCGAACGCCCAAACGGAGATCGGCTACCAGATCATTCCAGTTTGTCACTTTGCGCGCAATGACCGATTCCAATTGTTCCTGCGTGCAACTCAATTCTGAACCAACTTCAATGTCTTCTGTCGTTAACAAATAAGCTTTACACCCCAAGTTAAACGCCAATTCCACATCTGTCAAGCGATCTCCAATCACAAACGAATTTTCCAAATCATACTCCTCAGAAAAGTATTTGGACAACATACCCGTTCGTGGCTTTCGCGTTGGCGCGTTATCAGCAGGAACTGATCGATCAATGCATTCCTCAGAAAAAGTAATTCCTTCGCTTCGCAGAATATCCAACATCAAGTTGTGCGGACCAATGAAATCTTCGTAAGGAAATATGGGAGTTCCCAAAGCATCCTGATTGGTTACCATGACCAATTCGTATTCGTTCCATGAAACAACGGTCCTGAGAGCGGAAATCACACCGTCTAAAAAAGCTAATTTCTGAAAACTATCAATTTGATATCCAGCTGGTTCTTTGATGATCGTTCCATCGCGATCGATAAATAATAGTTTCTTTCTCATAGTTGTTTCATTTGTTCCATGAACTGATCATTTTCTTGTTTCGTTCCAATACTAACACGAAGCATATTCCTGCAATTGAATTGCGACGATCTATTTCTGACTACCACACCTCTTGATGCCAGGAATTCATATACTTTGAATGCGTTGTCAACCTCAAATAACAGGAAGTTTGCGGCACTTTCGACTACACGTTTTACTATCGGGAGCTTTCTTAAAAAGTTTTCAACGCGATCCCTTTCAGCAATAATGGTGTTGGTGACTTCATGCCAATTCGTCGAATTTAACAGCTCAATGGCTTTTTCTTGTACAAGTGCACTCAAATTGTAGGGAGGTTTAATGGTGTTCAATGCTTGAATCCAGTATGTGTTTGCGATAGCCATGCCAATTCGTAATCCAGCCATACCAAATGATTTGGATAATGTTTGTGTAACGATCAGATTTGGATAGTCATTTACCAAACTTGCAACGCTTTCCTCCGGACAGAAGTCAATATACGCTTCATCCAGTACAACCACCCCTTTGAATGCCTCAATGATTCGGATCAAATCCGGCTTTGGATACAATAAGCCAGTTGGGTTGTTTGGATTACACAGCACCAGTAATTTAGCTGTTTTTGCCTGTTCCAAGATGTCGTTTGGAGCTTTGGTAAAATCTGCATCTAGTTCAATGGCAATAGTTTCCAATTGATTGATTCCAGCCAATACATTGTACATGCCGTAAGATGGGTTCAGATAGGCGACTTTATCCAATCCGGGTTCACAAACCAAACGAAAGATCAGATCCAAGACTTCATCCGAACCGTTACCGAGCATCACGTTTTCCGTCGCGAATTTCTTGATTTTTGCGATCTCATTCTTTAATGCGCGTTGCAATGGATCGGGATAGCGATTATAAGCGGTTACCAATCCATTTTCATTCGCATCCAGGAAAACCGACGCCTCCCCTTCAAACTCATCTCGCGCGGAAGAATACGGAGTTAATTTACGCAAAACAGGACGAACCAAAGACAAACTTCTGTTTTCAGCATTTTCTGGTAATTCACGATTTACTTGTTCCACCTTTTCCAAACGGACTTTGACAGCATTTGCGTGCGCTTGAAGAGATTCGGCTTCGGCCATTGTGACCACTGTTTGTCCCAAATTGCGCAATCCGGTTTCACTTACGCGTTGATACGTGATCTTTTTCACAAAACTATCCGTTGAAACGCCGCTGTATGCCCGTGCATATCCGGCTGTTGGCAAGGTGTGATTGGTTCCAGAAGCATAATCTCCAAAACTTTCAGCAGTATATTGTCCGATAAAAACACTTCCGGCGTTAGTCACATTAGAAACAACGAGTTCTTCGTATTTCCCCATAGCGATCAAGTGTTCCGGGGCATAAGTGTCAATAAATGCGGACCACAGTTCGGGTTCAAGGATTACGAAAGAACTATTGTTCAATGCATCCATTGCGATCTCTGCACGAGGAAGTTTTTCGAGCTGTGCTTGAACTTCTTGCGCTACCAATTCAGCATAATTTTCGGAATTTGTGAGAAATACCACTTGTGAGTCTGCTCCATGTTCAGCTTGCGCTAACAGATCTGCAGCAACAAATTTAGGATTGATCGATTCGTCAGCGGCAACCAATACTTCCGATGGACCCGCCGGCATGTCGATTGCAATTCCTAACCGCTGCGCATATACTTTTGCCGCTGTTACATATTGATTTCCTGGACCGAACAATTTGTCCACTTTTGGAATTGACGCTGTTCCAATACTCATCGCAGCTATTGCTTGTGCCCCGCCCACTTTGAATATACGTTGAATTCCAGCGACTTTAGCTGCGAAGGCAATTGCAGGGTTGATCTTTCCGGTTTCATCTGGCGGAGTACAAAGTATGCGTGTTGGGCAGCCCACAATATTGGCTGGAATTCCAAGCATGAGAACAGTAGAGAATAAAGGAGCAGATCCACCGGGTATGTATAAGCCAACGTTTTGAATTGGTACGGACCTGCGCCAGCAGCTCACACCAAGAGTAGTTTCTACTTCCGGTTCACGTCGAAGTTGGATTCTGTGAAAGCACTCAATATTTTTAGCTGCAGTTTCAATGGCCAATTTCAGGGTTTCATCTACCTCATTGATGTATGAATTCCATTCTGCATCGCTCACCTCAAATTGTTCGATGTTGGCCTTATCAAATTGTAGCGTAAATCTTTTCAATGCCTTGTCTCCATCCGCGCTAACCGCATTGAAGACAGATTGCACCGTAGCTTCAAGATCATGCACATTTATGGCCGGTCGTTGGGAAATTTCCAGCCATTGTTGAGTTGATGGATTTATTATTGTTTTCATAGTTATTAAGAGATCATTTTTTCAATAGGTACTACGAGTATGCCTTCTGCTCCAGCTTCTTTCAATTTTTGAACAATAGTCCACATTTCTTTTTGCTTTACAACAGAGTGCACACTCACCCAGCCTTCAATGGCCAATGGTAGGATCGTTGGGCTTTTCATTCCCGGAAGGATGTTACAAATGGTATCCAACTGATCTTTTGGGGCGTTCAGCAATATGTATTTGTTGTCCTTGGCCGCCAAAACCGATTGAATGCGGAAAACCAATTGATCCAACAACTCTTGTTTTTCTTCCGGAAAACGATTCCCTTTGATCAGTACAGCCTCGGATCGCAAAAACGGAAATACTTCGCGCAAATTGTTCTGGAATAGCGTGTTACCTGTCGATACGATATCAGCAATCGCATCTGCAAGATCCAGTGACGGAGCAATTTCAACGGATCCGGAAATGGTATGAATATCAGCATTGATCCCACTTTTTTCTAAGAATTTTTGAACCGTGTTCGGATAAGAAGTGGCAATGCGCTTTCCTGCCAGATCCGCAGCTGATTGGATGTTGGAGTTTTTAGGAACGGCAAAGGATACACGGCATTTCGAGAAATCAAGCGGTAGAATGACTTGCACGGGAGCACCTTCCTCCTCGAGTAAATTGGATCCGACGATTCCCAGATCGACCACCCCGTCGGCAACGTATTGTGGGATGTCGGAATTTCTTAAAAACAGGATCTCCGCCGGGTAATCAGCAGCGACAACTTTTAATTGTCCTTCACGGTAATCAACCCGAATTCCACAGGATTTAAGTAATTGAAGAGAACCTTCTTGAAGACGTCCCGATTTTTGTAAGGCAATAACTAATGGTTTCATTTGTTTTGTTTGTGCCTAACATTCCAAGAAAGTTATTGATTTGTCGAAAAGATCTTTGAGAAAATGACAACAAAAAACCCGCTTGAAATGCCAAGCGGGTTAAAGTATGGTATACATATCACATCAACCAACGCTTAGCGCATGGAATGATGATGATGATGTAGTTGTGTCATTTTCATGGGGCAAATATACAGGGTAATTTAAAACAATCAAGTATTCGGGAATTTTTATTGTTTCAGCTTCAATTTTAAGTTCAATGATTCTTCACTAATTTTGCAACATGAGAAAACAGGTTGAAATACTTGCTCCTGCAAAGAATTTGTACCAAGGAATGATGGCGATCAATGCCGGTGCTGATGCTGTGTACATTGGTGCACATTTATTTGGTGCACGTACAAATGCAACGAATAACGTTGAAGATATTGCGAAACTAGTTGAGTATGCGCATTTGTTCAAAGCAAAAGTATTTGTTACAGTTAATACAATCCTGTATGACAATGAATTGAAAGCCTGTGAACAATTGATCCATGAATTGTACAATATTGGTGTAGACGCACTCATTGTTCAGGACATGGCAATTATGGAAATGGACCTTCCTCCTATTGTTATCCATGCTAGCACACAAGCGAATAACCGTACACCTGAACACGTTAAATTCTTAGCAGATTGCGGCATGAAGCGAGCAGTCTTGGCGCGTGAGTTGAACCTGGATCAAATTCGCGATATTCACAATGCTACAGATATTGAGTTGGAATTTTTCGTTTCTGGGGCTCTGTGCGTTTCCTTTAGTGGAAATTGTTACATGAGTGTTGCAAACGGAGAGCGAAGCGCGAACCGTGGCTCTTGTGCTCAGAATTGTCGCCTGCCATACAATTTGATTGATGGAAACGGAACAACATTGTTAACGGAATATCATTTGTTATCCATCAAAGATCTTGACTTAAGCAATCAATTACCTATGCTGGTTGATGCTGGTGTGACATCGTTTAAGATCGAAGGACGTCTGAAAGATCTTGTTTATGTAAAGAACAATGTTTCCCATTTGCGTAAGAAGCTGGATGCTTTTTTAGCGGATAATGAACGGTATGTAAAAGCATCTTCCGGAAGGACTTTCTACAATTTCGAATCGAAGATGGATAAGAGCTTTAATCGCGGTTATACGGATTATTTCGTCAATCACAGAAAGGAAAAGATCGGCTCCTGGGAAACACCAAAGTCGCAGGGAGAATATATCGGTAAGTTTTTAGGTGTAAAGGCAAATGGCTATCTGATCGAGAATTCTGATTTGTTGAATAATGGAGATGGTTTGTACTTCATCAACGAGGAAGGTCGCGCTGATGGTGATCGCGTCAATATCATTGTGAACGATGTGGTTGTTCCAAATAATTTCCGTGAATTGAAGGTTGGAACTGAGATCTACCGCAATTACGACGCTGCTTTCAATAAACTATTGGAACGTGAGGATGCGGCTGTTCGCAAAATTGGTGTGCATTTGGAATTGACAGAAAACGCAGATGGCTTCTTGTTGATTGCTACGGATGAAGATGGACATACTTCAACTGCATCACTTGCTGTTTCTAAAGAACTGACAAAATCAGGTGAATCTGGAGAAGAAGCGATCAAGAAGAATTTGGCAAAAACCGGAAACACTCCGTTCATCGTTGATAGCATGCATATATCGTTTTCTCAGCATTGGTTCATGGCCAATTCTCAAGTGAATGAATTGCGTCGTGAGGTGTTGGAAGCATTAATGCATACGCGAGTACGAGAATATGTACGCGAGGAACGTAAAATCGAAAAAACAGACCATCCCTACCCGGTTGAAAATTTGGACTTTACGTACAACGTATCCAATAAATTGGCGCGACAGTTCTATCACCGACATGGTGTTAAAGAGATCGAGAAGGCTTTTGAATTGCAATGGGATCCGGGAAAATCTCGTGTGATGACTACCAAGTACTGCGTGAAGTATGAATTGGGAAAATGTCCGAGATACCAGCGCGAAACTATGGGCGAAAAAGTCAAGGAACCATTAGTTTTGAAGCAAGGAGAAATCGAGTACAAATTGAAATTCAATTGTAAACCTTGTGAAATGGAGATCTGGGAAAAAGATGCGGAATTTGAAATTGAAGAGGAAGGAATTTGGGATGACAGATAAGCTGTCCCTCTAGTTTTTGTAATAAATCTTAGTGTTTGATAGGTTCTATAGCAGAATATGAATACTTAACAAAGAGAGCAAATAAAACCATGGAAATTCTTCCAATTCGCGCATACAACGATGTGGGTGAAGCCTACATTGTTAAGAATCGTTTAGAAGCTGAAGGGATCACGTGTTACATCCGTGATGAACATACTTTAACCGTTAATCCGCTTTACAATTCAGCTTTAGGCGGCATCAAATTGTGTGTGCAAGAATCCGATATGGAAAAAGCATTAAAGATCTTAGAAGAATTAGAATCAATCCCTCTTACAGATGACGAAGGTAACATGATCACTTGTCCAAAATGTGGTTCAGATCATATCATTGGTGATTACAAATCGATGCGCGATCCGCGAAGTATTTTGGCAATACTCATCGCATTCTTCTTAGCGATCTTTCCTTTTTTCGTGAAGTCGGTGCGTAAGTGTAAGGATTGCGGGGCTGAGTTTAAATGAATTTTTGTCTGATCTGAAATCAGCGCGGTAAAAAGGCAATTTCACCTCGCTTAAACAAAAAAAATCAACCGAATTAATTAAAGTGAAGCTTGATTAAATATCATTCAATTATTTGAAAATCAATATTTAAAACAAAATGATGGCGTTTTAGGGCAACGAGGTAAAATTGCCTTTTTACCAACAAAAATCAGACTTCGAAAAACAAAAAAAAACATATTACCCTATTCGCAACTCCTCAATAAGATCACTTGGTAGCATTGCCCGCTCCCCTTTTTTTATACACGCTTGATCACCTGCAAGCCCGTGGTAATGCACTCCGATCTTCGCAGCATGTTCACTGGGTATTCCTTGTGATAACAAGCCCAACAAAATTCCGGTTAAGGTATCACCCGAACCGCCTTTTGCCATACCATTGTTCCCTGTGGTATTTAACCAAACTTTTCCATCAGGAGTTGCAATGGCTGTGATTGCATCTTTTAAAATTACCACGCAGCGATAAGTTTGTGCAAAATGAATCAGTCGTTCTAAACGGTCTGAGCTGTTAATCGATTTTCCCGCCAACCGTTCGAATTCTTTTGGATGCGGCGTTAGAATACTATTCACTGGTAGTTCTTCCAATAAATCCGGATACATGGCCAACATGTTCAAGGCGTCTGCATCTATAACGGTAGGTTTGTTCATGCTGAAAACACGCTCGATCGCTCTTCCCGTTCCCGGGTGAACACCCAGACCAGGTCCAATTCCAATGGCATCAATCGTGAATCCATTGGGCAAAAGGCAATCGGTGATCTCCGTTGTTCCTGCATCAAAGATTCCCATGCTTTCCGGGATTGAAAGTGGTAAAATAGCCTTTCCTTCTTGACACGTATAAACCGTTAAAAGGCCTAGTCCGGATCGCAAAGCTGCTCGCGCACCCAGGATACAAGCCCCCATTTTTCCGCTACTTCCGGCGATCAGTAATCCATGGCCATATGTTCCTTTGTGACTAAATCGTTCACGAAGCGGTATTAACGCATTCACTTGGCTAGTTTCCATTACTTCAAATCGAACCTGCAATTTCTTTGATTCAAGTTCGTTGATTCCAATGTCGACCACCTCCCACTTACCTACGTATTGATACGTTTCAGGAAGGAAAAATGTCAACTTTGGTGCATGAATCGTAAAAGTGTTTGTAGCTCGTACAAATAAATCGTGGTCTGGAATTTCATCTGCAGGTAAACCTGATGGCATATCAATGGATAAAACCGGAATGCCGCTTGAATTAATACTATTAATGGCATTTGCGAGCAACCCTTCTGGTTTACGGTTGCCACCTGTTCCTAATAACGCATCGATCACCACTGCATTGGAGTGAAATAGTGGTCTGGATGATTCCGAAAAAATAATAACGTCTTGTTTGATCTGTTCGAATTGCAGTTGACAATCATCAGTCATTTCGCCAAAACCTACCAAATAAATGGTTGTTAGAAAACCCGCTTCTTTGAATAAACGTGCCAGTACGAGACCATCTCCTCCGTTATTTCCAGTGCCACAAAACAAGATCACCTCTTGATCCGGTCGTACGTGTTTCAAGATTTGTGAAAAACAAGCGGTTGCCGCACGTTCCATAAGCGCATGTGAAGCAATTGGCTCGATTTCCATTGTTGCCTGGTCCAAATAACGTTGCTGAGCTGCCGAGTAAATGCGCATAATTTCTATCCTTTCATCAGAGCAGCTGCATGAGGTGCAAAATAGGTCAAAATACCATCTGCTCCGGCACGTCGAATCG
>CAYRVL010000018.1:12077-49227 GCA_964427665.1 uncultured Fluviicola sp.
GCTGCATGAGGTGCAAAATAGGTCAAAATACCATCTGCTCCGGCACGTCGAATCGACAACAAGGTTTCCATTACAGTACGATCGTAATCCAACCAACCATTTTTGGCAGCTGCATAGATCATTGAGCATTCTCCACTCACGTTGTAAGCCGTAACTGGCGTTGCGAAATTCTCCTTCAACAAATGAATAATGTCCAGATAGCACAATGCAGGTTTAACCATGATGAAATCAGCTCCTTCTGCAATATCCAATTCTGCTTCGATCAAAGCCTCTCGCTTATTTGCCGGGTTCATCTGATACGTTTTTTTGTCACCAGATTTCGGAGCGGAATTCAGCGCGTCGCGGAAAGGACCGTAAAAGGCAGATGCATATTTCGCTGTGTAGGACATGATGGACACGTCCACAAAACCGTTTTCATCCAACGCGTCGCGGATCTCACCGACACGACCATCCATCATGTCAGAAGGACCGATAATGTCAATTCCAGCTTGAGCTTGAGCAACCGACATTTTAGCAAGGATTGGTAAGGTAATATCATTCACAATTTGTCCGTCAACTACAACGCCATCGTGACCATCAGACGAATAAGGATCGAGTGCAACATCTGACATCAGAACAGCTTCCGGAAAGCGTTCTTTTACAGCACGAATGACATGCAAGTAGAAATTTTCATCCGCGTAGCTGTATGTCGCTGTTTCATCTTTCAATGCTTCATCAACGGCTGGAAACAAATCAAAAGTGCGAATTCCCAACTCCATCCAACGCTCGAATTCCGGAAGTAGCTGATCCAAACTCCAGCGGTAATTACCCGGCATCGAATGTACTTCTTCCTTGATATTCTTTCCGTCTTTCAGGAAAACGGGATAGATCAAGTGCTGAGGACCTAGTTGTGTTTCTTCTACCATCGCGCGGATGGCTGCATTTTTTCTATTTCGACGTGGACGGATGTGCATTACTTCAATTTTTTGTTCAAATGTAGCCAATTTCAGTTGCGCGGTCAAGCCATCCATTTACACATTAATTTTTCACATTTATTCACAGATGAACAAAGGCTATTATTTTTTGACTATTTTCGTCGCTGATAACTATTTTTAGACAATAACTACCCTATGAATAAAACAGTTACGCTCATTTGCAGTGGTTTAGTACTGGCAACCTTGTTTAGCGCATGTGGTTCCGGAGATACTGACAAACCGGAGATCGACAAAGAAGTGATCGATCCGAATAGTTCGTTGAACACAGATTTTGAAGGGAAGATCTTCTCGATCCCTTCTCCAATGCAAACAGCCATGTTGTTGCAGGAAGTGAATGCACCTTTCAAGGAAGAATACCTTCACGACATGAAAAAAGCAAGTAATTACTCCACAGAAATGCAACGCGCTTTGAATTTGGGGATTTACGGAACTGATTTGGGCTACATTTCGATTTACAAGCAAAATAGCCTAGCATTGAAGTACTTGTCAACAATCGAAAAATTGACTGGAGATCTTGGTTTGGAAGGCGCTTTCGATAAAAACTTTATGACACGCTTTGAAAAGAACAGTACAAACAAAGACAGTATGATGGTGATCGTTTCGGATGCATTCAAAAAATCCGATAACTATCTAAAGGCGAATGATCGCAAAAATACTTCCGCGTTGATCCTGGTCGGCGGTTGGGTTGAGTCCATGTATTTGGCGTGTAACATCAATGCTGAAAAAAGCAATCAAAAGATCTTGGAGCGTATTGGTGAGCAACAGGAAACTTTGAATACGATCATCGAGATCTTGAAATTGTACAACAAAGAAAAAGCATACGATGGATTGATCGCAGATATGACCGCTTTGAAAACGTTGTTTGACAAGATCGATGTAAAATATGATTTTGTGCAACCAAAAACGGACGCTGCGAATAAGACAACAACCTTGATGCACAAAACAACGGTTAAGATCGATGCCGAGACATTAAAAGGAATTAACGAACAGATCGCAGCAATTCGCGCGACAGTAACTGAATAATCAAACGACATGAAGAAATTACTTGTATTTGCTTTATTTTCCGGATTGGTTTCAACTGCCACGTACGCGCAGGATTGTGAAACACTGGTGAAAGAATGTGAAAAGATCTTGAAAGGAAAAGATAATCGCTTTGTTTCTGATGGTCAGGTGTATACCGCCCTGTTGGATCGTGAAAAAGCGGAATTCAAAACGACCTTTTTTGGTGGTTCAACCTACCGTATTGCTGCAACTGCCGGAAATGATGATACTTACGTGATCTTCACCGTGAAAGACATGCAAGGGAATATCTTGTTCACCAACAAGAATCACAAGAACTCCTCTTATTGGGATTTTAAAGTGCCTAAGACATTGCCAGTAGTGATTGAAACAGAATTGGATCTCGATAAAAAAGTGACCGGTTGTGCTGTAATGATGATCGGATTCAAGCGTTAATTCAACGTTTCACCTATTTAAACTACTATCTGAATGAGTGAGCGAATACTCCGCGCGCTGATGCAATTGTTTGCTATTATCGCGAAGGTTGATGAAGTTACGGAAGCATCCCAGGAAGCTATTGCTTCGTCGAATGGACGACGCATCATTGCTGCTTTTCTTCGCTCTGAACTCAATGAAGAATTGATCCAAAAATACTTGCAATTATTTGATGAGTATTTATTGGTTCACCATGCCGGATCAGCAAAAAAAGACGGGCAACGCAAACGAACATCGGTTAATTCCGTTAAAGTTTTGCGTATTTGTTCACAGATCAATGAGGAATTGACGCAACGCCAAAAGGTGATCGTGTTGCTTCGTATCTTTGAATTCATCCATGCCAATGAGCAGGTAAATGAACAAGAACAAGAGTTTGTCCATACGGTTGCTGAATCGTTCAATATTTCTGAAAAGGAATACCTACAGCTGAAAAAGTTCATCGAGGCACCTGAAAACGAAGTGATCGATGAAGAAGCTTTCATGTACGTTTCGGGTAAACCGACTGACCTGAAATTTGCCAAGCATTTTGTTCAAGAAGGTGTTGAAGGTCATTTGCGATTCATCCGTTTAGAGAGTATTAATATTGTCTTGTTCCGTTATTTTGGACACGATGAGTTGAATCTCAACGGTCAGCTCGTCAGCAATGAACGAAATCACATTCTGAATCACGGATCCACGATTCGTACTGCTAAAAGTGCTCCGATCTATTATTCGGATGTTATCTCACGCTTCCTAAACGACGGAAATCGAGAAACGATCACCTTTAAAGTCGATCATGTGCAATATCATTTTAAAGGTGGTAAGATCGGGCTTCACGAAATCAATTTATTCGAAAAATCGGGATCATTGATTGGTGTGATGGGTGGTTCAGGTGCTGGAAAATCGACTTTCTTAAATGTGCTGAACGGTAACTACACGCCTACTTTCGGAGCGGTAACGATCAATGGAGTGGACATTCATCGTCAACAAGACAATTTGGAAGGTGTTATCGGTTTTGTTTCACAAGATGATTTACTTATCGAAGAATTAACGGTCTTTCAAAACTTGTTCTTTAATGCAAAATTGTGCTTTAGCGATCTGTCCGAAAGCCAGATCAAAAAGAAAGTTTTAGACCTGCTTTCTGACATTGGTTTGTCTGAAGTGAGACACTTGAAAGTTGGTTCACCGCTCGAAAAGACCATTTCAGGGGGACAACGCAAGCGCTTGAATATTGCCCTTGAACTGATCCGCGAACCAGCCGTTATGTTTGTGGATGAACCAACATCCGGATTGTCTTCCAGAGATTCTGAGAACATCATGGACATGTTGAAGGAACTGGCACTGAAAGGAAAATTGATCTTTGTCGTGATCCACCAGCCATCTTCGGATATTTTCAAGATGTTCGACAAGTTGTTGATCCTTGATCAGGGTGGCTACCCTATTTTTGATGGAAATCCGATCGATGCGGTTGTATACTTTAAAACACATGTTCATCACGTAAACGCAAATGAGCGCGAATGTCCGATCTGTGGTAGTGTGAATCCAGAGCAGATCTTCAACATCATTGAATCCAAAGTTGTTGATGAATATGGAAATCAAACGAAATACCGTAAAGTTTCTCCTAAAGAATGGAATGAGCGTTTTTTGAATGAACGAGCTCCTTTGGAAACAGAAGAATGCACAGAACCGATCAAGGGCTCTTCTAAGATTGCTAACCGTTTCAAGCAGTTCAAAGTTTTTTTCATCCGCGATGTGTTGGCCAAGTTAGCCAACAAGCAGTACATGATGATCAATTTGTTGGAGGCTCCTGCACTAGCCATGATCTTGGCGTTTTTCGTGAAGTTCTTCAATACTGAAAATGGTCGGCAAGATTATGTTTTCTATGAAAATGAAAACATCCCGCAATACTTGTTCATTGCTGTAGTTGTTGCACTTTTCTTAGGGATGACAGTGGCTGCCGAAGAGATCATCAAGGATAAAAAGATCTTAAAGCGTGAAAGCTTCTTGAATCTTTCGCGGAGCTCCTACCTCTATTCAAAGGTCATGATCATGTTCATCATTTCGGCCCTTCAAACGGCGTTCTTTGTTTTGATCGGTAATTTCATTTTAGAGGTGGACGGTTTATGGTGGCAATACTGGTTAATTCTGTTCTCAACCTCGTGCACGGCGAATATTTTAGGATTGAACATCAGTAGCGCATTCAATTCCGCGAAAGTGATCTATATCACGGTGCCA
This sequence comes from uncultured Fluviicola sp., assembly GCA_964427665.1. Taxonomy (GTDB): domain Bacteria; phylum Bacteroidota; class Bacteroidia; order Flavobacteriales_D; family Crocinitomicaceae; genus Fluviicola. The sequence goes on from CAYRVL010000018.1 coordinate 16,760, forward strand.
TTGCTGATCATTCCGCAATTATTGTTCTCCGGTGTGATCGTTAAATTCGATAAACTGCATCCTATTTTCTCCAACACGAATGAAGTTCCATGGATCGGAAACGCCATGGCATCTCGTTGGGCCTACGAAGCTTTGGCGGTTGTTCAAGCAAAAGAAAATGCCCATGAAGCACCGATCTTCAGTCTGAATCAACAGAAATCAGCTGCGGGCTGGATGCGTGACTATTGGCTTCCTGAAATGAAGAACCAGTTGAATATTTTAGCGGATAAAAAATCCACAAAGGATGAATTCGAACGGGCCAAGCGTATTCTCAAAAATGAAGTTGAAAAAGAAATGAACAAATGGGCAAATCTCTCGTGCCCGGATTGTGTAGAGAGCGTTTCTAATGCAAGCTACGGAAAAGGCAATGGTAAAGCGCAAGCAGTTATCGGCGGATTCTTGGAAACTGTAAAACGCGTTTACAACAATAGTTATAATGAAGCGAGTGAAGCGTTAGATAAATTGGTAGCGAAATATGGTGATAAAACGGTACAAGCAAGTCAGAATCGCTTTTTAAACGAAAGTTTACAGGATATTGTGACCAATCGTACAGAAGTACAGAAGATCATTGTAACGAAGAACGAGTTGGTTCAAAAAGACGATCCATTGTACATTGATCCTGTTGGAACGCGTTTTCTGGATGCTCCGTTCTATGCGCACAAGAAATATTTATTCAACAATCCGATCGATACATTTTGGGCAAACATTTTGGTACTTTGGTCCATGACCCTGTTTTTAATCGTTTGTTTGTACTTTGACTGGCTTCGCAAATTGCTGGAGCTGGGGGAACGCATTACAATTCCAGGATTAAAATCAAAGAATAAAGCATAAAAAAAGCTGCCTTATACGGGCAGCTTTTTTTATATAAGTATATTTATTACATCAACATTCCACCGCAAACATGAAGCGTTTGACCAGTAATGTATGCCGACATATCAGATGCTAAGAAAACAGTTGCGTCTGCAACGTCTTTCGGTGAACCGCCGCGCTTTAGCGGAATTGAAGCTCTCCACTCCTCTACTACTTTTTGATCCAAAGCACCAGTCATTTCTGTCTCGATGAATCCAGGTGCGATCGCGTTGCAACGAATATTTCGAGAACCCAATTCTTGTGCTACCGATTTAGTGAACCCGATTAATCCAGCTTTTGAAGCAGCGTAGTTGGCCTGACCAGCGTTCCCACTTACTCCAACCACCGATGACATATTGATGATCGATCCGGAACGGGCTTTCAACATTGGTCGTTGAACAGCCTTCGTTAAATTAAAAGCAGATTTCAAGTTCGTATTGATCACTTCGTCCCATTGCTCTTCTGTCATACGCATTAACAAAGTATCGCGCGTGATTCCAGCATTGTTTACCAAAACATCTACTGTTCCGAATGCTTCAACAACATCATCAACCAATTTCTGAGCTTCATCAAATTTTGCAGCATCAGATTTGAATCCTTTAGCAACACCGCCATTCGCAGATAATTCTGCTTCCAATGCACGTGCTTTTTCTTCAGAAGATAAGTACGTGAAGGCCACTTTCGCGCCTTGCTTCACACATTCTTCTGCAATCGCTTTACCAATTCCTCTGGAAGCTCCGGTGATCAACACCACTTTATTGTCTAATAATCCCATAAAATTCGTTTGGTTTATTCAAAGGTAACAAATGTTCTGTCTTAATGTATGATGCTGATGAACGAGTTATGCCCGATTTACTGTTAATCTCGAGAGTCTAAATCCACCAAAGCCCAAGCTTATCCTCCAGCAATAATAATTTTTCATGAAATTCTTTGAGATCTAGTCGTTTGACACTGTCTGTAATTCCGTCAATGTCCGTATCAATCATTATTTCCGAATTGTGAGCGTATTTTAAATGGATCGCAAGTATTTTCTCCAGATCAATCAATACAGGAGCGAGTTTATCAGGATCAAACTTCTGAATGCGTTTCAAGCGATCAAAAACTACAGCGAGTTCCAGAAGCATTTTGCCAAATGGTAAATCGGAATCGATCATCATCAATTGAAGAGGTCCCAAGAAAATCCAAAACGCAATTGCAATGGTGCTACCGGATATCCCATAACTTGCTGGTTCACCTCTACAAAAGTCTGCTCTATATTCTCCACTCGCAGGAACCAGCGGAAGAATCCAAGATCGAAATTTGCGAAAACATGAATCTTAGGCATTGACGTAAAGGCTGCAGCGCCACCTGAAAAATAATAAGCATGCATCATCGGATCGAAATCCAGAAGACGGTAAGAACCTAAGTAACCAAGGTCCAGCCCTATGGCCGTTTGTAATTTCTGAGCTTTAAAGAGCGCTCCGCGAAATCCAATACGCATCATTGCTTGGTAAGCTGGGAGGAATTCTTCGGTTGCCAGACCAAACTGAAATGCAGGCTGTAAAATGAGTTTACGCCAGGAAAGATCTGTTCCAACTTTTCCTTGTAGCATGCTGAAACTAGTAATCGTATCTTGCCTCCACGCACTGTCAAGGTACCACGCGTTATTTTGTAGTTGGTTCCATTGCACTTCCAATTTGACTGGTGTTTTCGCCGAGCGATAATTGACTTGTAGGTGCGCATGAAGGTTTGTCTGCAATTGTTTCTGGTTCCAATCGTAATTCACATGATTTCCGGAAAAATAACGCTGATAGATCTGAGGATACGCGCGTTCAAATCCAACGGTTCCTGCTAGTGTGAATTGTTTTAACGTTGTTCGGATCATTCCCTTGTACAAGAGCTCTCCCTGAGCACCGGTGAGGGTGTAGCGCAATTGATTCTTAAAAGAGAACCGTTCACTCAGGATGAAATCGAAGATTCCTTGCACCTGCAATTCGGTCGTATCACGATGTAGGTTTAAATTGTCGTAATCCCAATACCGATTGTTGATTCCCACTTCTGTGCGTAAACGGGATGAATGAAAAAAATAACCCGCTTGTAAATGTATTTCACGCAGTTCCCGATAATCATTCGTGCGCAAGGAATCAAAAAAATAGTTATTGTACAATCCGAATATTTGACCATCCGTAAACCGTCGATTGGTAATGCGCAATTCTGGATTAACATAGACGCCTGTTTTTACTGTTGAGTCCTTTGAAAAAGACACATAATTACGCCAGGTTAAATGAGCGTGTTTACGCAATTGGTCCGCATCTGACCGCGAAACAGATTGAAAAACCAACGATTCATCGGTAAGCGTCAATGAATCACCAAGTAGTCCGCCATTATACGCTTGTTTCCGTGATTGAAAATAGACATCCAAAGATCCGGCGTAACGCGGCGTTACATAGCGCAATGAACCAAAAACTGTATTTTGTTCAAATGCACTATTCCGCATTATATCATTTGAAAAAGATCGGCGATAATCAAACTGAGCAGCCATCCTTTGACTTACTTGCTGCGTGTAGCTTATTCCCGCCGGTTGGTTCGATGCAGAACCCATGGCGTAAAACAATCCAACGTGTGCAATAGACGAGTAGCGTTTGGAAAAAGGAGTGCTTGAGTTCCCCAAAAAGAATTCAGGCTGAAACAATGTCCCAGTTTGATAAATAGGATCAGGTAACGTACTTTGATAAGCGCTAATGTAGCGATCCGTTGAATCCAAGGATCCGGAAACGCGATGTCCCGGCTTCAGCGTGTCCTGAAAATAATGAGAAAAAGGTGACTGTGCCGCCACAAACAGAGGAAGGCAGCTCAAAAGCATTAAAACAAAACGTGAAAACACTTTAGTCATTACCGTAAAATGAAAAAGGTCTCATCGGCCAAATGGCTGACAAGACCCAATCTATCGAATGATTTCGTATTACAGTTTATTCACGTGAAGTGCCAAACCGGACTTCAAGTTAGAAGCTTTGTTTTTGTGAATAACGTTGCGTTTTGCTAACTTATCCAACATAGCCACTACAGAAGGAAGTAGCGCTTCAGCCTCTTTTTTATCTTTCAATGCACGTAGCTTACGCATAGCGTTACGAGTAGTTTTGTGCTGGTACTTGTTACGCAAACGTTTCGCATCGTTTGAACGGATACGCTTTTGTGCTGACTTATGATTTGCCATTTTTTTCTTGTTACTTATTCAAAAAACTTGCAGCCCATAGGAGAATCGAACTCCTGTTTCCAGGATGAAAACCTGGCGTCCTGACCACTAGACGAATGGGCCTAATATTTCAACTTAAACCTGTGCAGCCCATAGGAGAATCGAACTCCTGTTTCCAGGATGAAAACCTGGCGTCCTGACCACTAGACGAATGGGCCGTTTTGATTTCGGAGTGCAAATATATGTCTTAATTTTCTTTTTGCAAGGCTACCGCTCATTTTTTTTCTAAAAAAATTCCTTGTCCTCCGCTTCAAATTTGAATCCCAAGCGTTTACCTGTCGACATTTGTTCGCGCGAATTCTGTTCTAACATTTGTACGACACTTGCTTTTGACACCACATCGTATGGCGGAGTCAATAAATCGAATTCCATCGCGTACACAAATGCCACGTGAATGATGTGCTTCATGATCGCGTCATTCAACTGTGCTTGCGTCAAATCGCGGAATAAAAACCCAAGTTGCCCCTTCCCTTCTACCATGAAATGTTCGTCCTTGTTGATGAACACACGACCGATCAAATAACCGACATCATTTAGTCGACTTTTCAAATAAGACTCAGCCAAGAAGTTGTAAATATTGATGATCCCGAAATACCCACGTGTCTTATCCTCTTTCAAATATTCTGTTTTCCAAAGCGGATGTTCTTCTGGTAATCGAAAGACGTTTGTGTGCATTTGAAAGATCAACACATCGCTACCGATGTACACCTGTACCTGATACTCGCCTTTATATTCTACATGCAAGCGTACACGATCATCTTTGATGCGATGGCGGAGCTCTCCGATTTCCTCGAGTAAATGATGTTTAAATCGGTCGAAATGTACTTTTGTATCCTGAAATATGTCCTGCTTCAGCGCCGATTTCTTTTCTAGTAAGTCCTGAATTAATTGTCTTGTATCGTCCATAGTAAATTTGTTTGCGCTGAAAATACAACTCTTAGCGTTTACAGAAATAAAAAAGGAGAAACTTTTGTCTCTCCTTTTAACCTTTATTAATAAGCCTTGGCAAATATCACGCGTTTTGCGGATGGTTTCCCAGTGACCATACAAACACCTGGTTCCGAATCAATATCTAGCGGAATACAACGGATTGTTGCTTGTGTTTCCTGCTTTACTTTCTCCTCTGTTTCCTTGGTTCCATCCCAATGAGCTAGATAAAATCCGCCGTCTTTTTCCAATCGCGACTTGAATTCTTCGTAACTATCAACTTTATGAATGTTTTCTGAACGGAATTTTTTAGCGCGCTCCAGTAAGTTCTGCTGGATCTCATCCAATAGGTTCTGAATGAAGGCGCCAAGACCTTCAAGAGCTACCGAAGATTTTTCTTTCGTGTCGCGACGAGCTAATTCTACAACGCCATTTTCTAAATCGCGTGGACCGATTGCGATACGGACTGGCACTCCTTTGGCTTCGTATTCCGCGAATTTCCACCCCGGTCGTTTCTGATCATCGTTGTCATATTTTACTCGGATACCCAAACCTTTTAACTCTGTACTTAGGCTGGTCACAACTGCATTGATCTTTTCCAAATCTTCATCTGATCTGTGGATCGGTACAATTACTACGTGGATCGGTGCTAACGCTGGTGGCAAAACAAGACCTTCATCATCTGAATGCGTCATGATCAACGCTCCCATCAAACGCGTGGATACTCCCCAGGAAGTAGCCCAAACATATTCCAGTTTCCCCTCTTTGTCGGCAAATTTCACTTCAAAAGCTTTCGCGAAATTCTGACCTAAAAAGTGAGATGTACCAGCTTGAAGTGCCTTACCGTCTTGCATCATCGCTTCAATACAATAGGTATCGTCTGCTCCTGCGAATCGTTCAGATTCCGATTTGCGACCGCGAATAACCGGCATAGCCATGTAATTCTCGGCGAAATCGGTGTAGACATCCAGCATGCGTTCAGCCTCTTCGATCGCTTCTTGCTTTGTTGCGTGAGCAGTGTGTCCCTCTTGCCATAAGAACTCGGCAGTTCGCAAGAATAAGCGTGTTCGCATTTCCCAGCGCACCACATTCGCCCATTGGTTTATCAGGATTGGCAGATCACGGTAAGATTGAATCCAGTTTTTATAAGAATTCCAGATAATTGTTTCTGATGTTGGTCGAACGATCAATTCTTCCTCTAGCTTTGCTTCAGGATCTACGATAACACCTTTACCATCTGGGTCATTTTTCAAGCGATAATGGGTTACAACTGCACATTCTTTTGCAAAACCATCCACGTGAGAAGCTTCTTTACTCAGGTATGATTTCGGGATGAACAAAGGGAAGTATGCATTACTATGACCAGTTTCTTTAAATTTTTGATCTAATATGTCGCGCATGTTCTCCCAAATTGCATAACCATAAGGTTTGATCACCATGCATCCGCGAACATCGGAATGCTCAGCCAGATCTGCACGATTTACCAGTTCGTTATACCACTTCGAATAATCTTCAGCGCGTGTAGCATACTTTTGTGCCATGTTACAGAATGTTAAAATTTAATTTGTCTTTGGCAAAGTTAGCAAATCTCTCTATTTTCACTCAACTAATCCACACCTTATGAGAGCACATTACACAATAGCAACATTTTCTCTAGGTTTGTTCTTGCTTCAGTCTTGTTCGATGCAACAGAACGTGTATTTCGACGATGTTTATGCAGTCAAGACTACTGAAGCTGAAATGCTAGAGGAATTATCTTTAAATCAATCGGATACGCTACTGACCGGCCAATCGGAAGATTACCTGGTTGCTTCACATGACTTTTCAGTCAATGAGCGTCTACGCGATAATCATCTTTACGGATTTGGCCAGCGACAATACTCGTATTACCACCAAACCGGTCGCTATTTTAATGCATTCCGTTACTACAGGGGGATTGATGGCAAGATCGTTTACATCGAACAAGGTTTTTCCTCTTTTAATCCGTTCATCAATTTTTACGGATGGAATGGTATCACTTATGTGAATCAATGGAACTTTTTAGGGGTGACACGCACTCCGAGTTCGCCAATCATGGGTGAATCCGGAAATTATTCACCCGGCTCCATCACCTCAAGCGGCTTGTATTTACGAGGGCCACGCGGTTCTATTTCGGGTATTGCCGGTGTTACTTCAAGAGGAAGCTCTTCGTACAAATCAACTACTGTAACGAATACACCATCGACTGGCAGAACTCCTGTTAATATATCAACGAAGACACCTGCAAGAAATACCGCTCCGGTGGTCAATAAAAAACCAGAAGTAAAACCCGCTGCACCGAATAACCCATCGGTAAATAAGCCTGCTCGCCGAGAACCGACCCAATCAGTGCGTCGACCGAATTCTGGCATGGATCGTCCGATCAATCGCGGAAACGCTGCTCCATCTCGTGGTACGGGTAGTCCACAAGGCGGAAGTGTGCGTGGAGGAAATTCATCAATCAGAACAAACGGAAGACCATGAGAGCAACGACTTTACTAGTACTTGGCTGTTTGATGGGTTCTGCAGTCAGTGCACAAAACGAATTGGATATTTACCGATTCTCCAATACGATCAATGAAGGATCGGCACGTTTCGAAGCGATGGGTGGAGCATTTGGTGCCATCGGAGCTGATCCAGGAGTGGCTCGGATCAATCCTGCAGGATTCGGACGGTATTCGTCCAGTTCAATTGGATTTACGACTGGATGGACACAGCATGCCAATACGTCCACCTTCAATGGTACGACGCGCACGACACAGTTGAATCAGTTCAGTGTTCCACAAATGCACGCGGTTTACGTTTCTGATCGTTCCAGAAGGCAACAAGGATATTTATATACGCAGTTTGGAATTGGTTTTAACCGCATAGCAAATTTCAACCGAACCTATCAGTACGAAGGTCAGCAATTCGAGTCCTTGCTTGATGCGTTTGCGGGACAAGCTACGGGAATAGATCCACTTTACCTCAGTAGTTATTATCCATTTTCTTCCTCCTTGGCTTATGAAACTGGAACAATGGATTACGACGGGATGTATTACACGCCGAAATTGACAGCTGGCGATATGTGGCATAAGCGCACCGTCACATCTTCCGGAGGGATTCATGAAGCCTATGTGAATTACAGCGCCAACTACAAGAACAAACTTTATCTTGGTGCCAATGTTGGTTTGCAAATCTTGCGTTACGAAGAACAGACGCAACATCAAGAAAGATTGCTGGATACAAACGACGTAAGTTTGCGCAGTTTTGATTATAACTACCAGTTTTCAACGCGTGGAACCGGCGCGAACATCAAACTGGGAATGATCTATTTACCAACTGAATCCTTTCGCATTGGTTTGGCATTCCATTCTTTGACGTCTTTTAATTTGACGGACAAAGCGTCTGCGGACATGACAGCGACTCACAGCGACGGTGTGCACACAGTTCCGAACTCCTTAAAACCATATTTGGATTACAAATACAAACTCAACACACCTGCACGACTGATTGCCTCTTTTGCCTACATTTTTAAGGGAAAAGGTTGTGTCAATGTAGATTTAGAATGGACCAATTACGGTTGGGGACAATTGCGCCCTTCAAAGGATCGCACCTACGAATCGTATGACTTTAATTATGAAAATAAGGCAGCTGATGCACGCTTCAACAATACTTTGAATGTCCGTGTTGGTGGTGAATACGTGATCATGAAACGATTTTTTGTTCGCGCTGGATACGCGTTGTTACCAACTGGGGATCAGGAGTTAGAGAATGCAGATTTGAATTTCGACCAGATCGCATCTACAGGAATTGGTATGCGCATCAATAATTTCTCTATTGATTGTTCGTACAAACAATTATTCACAGATCGTTTTTACGAAGCATTTGGAGGATCCAGAGCTGAATTTAACAGTAATGTTCGTTCAGTGATGTTGAGTGCAGTATTCAGACTTCCGTAAGTTGAAAACGTTTAATTGCCGTTGACAGTTCACACTTCGTTAATTTAGATTCTATCCAAGCAGGTAAGTGGAAGAATTCCAGGATGACGCGCTCTTGTTGATCCTTCATCAAAATGGTAACTTCCTGCTTCATTTTCTCTAAGATCTCGGAGCGTTGCGCATTGGTATTCGACTTTGCTAATTTCCGAACGTGTTTGATCACTACATTTTCAATTTCGTAATCACGTTCATGCTTGCTTAGATAGCGATTTGTTGACTTGATGATATACTCCAGGAATTCGTAATTCTCCAATTCAAAGTGAATGATCAAGTTGAAGATTCGTGCAAAACTGTAGATATCCTGGCGTAGGCGTTGCTCATTATCATTCAATACTTCATTCAATGCTGAAAGAGCTCGTTTGTAATCACCTAACCCGAAATAGGTGTACGCGCGGTTGTATTGGAATTGAATGAATTGTTCTTTGGGTAATCGATCCTTCCACTCCAGCTCTCGCACTTCTACTTCTTCTGCAATCTTTTTTGAGCGCATAAAATCTCCTGTGGCCAGACATAGCGCAAATTCGGCGTTGAATGTTAAGGCAAAGATTCGCAACGAAATATCTGTGGAATTGAATCCTTTTTTACCCTCTAATTGACGGATCTCCTCAATCACACGCTCGCCTTCATCGTATTGTCCATTATCCAAATGACATCGGAATAAGTGTCCCAATGTCATCACGTATCTTTGCCCGAGATCTTCCTTGATGTGCGGGTTGTTATCCAGAATAGTTTTGGTTCTATTGAAAAACTGAAAACTGTCCTCGTAATTCCGAACCGTTGCCGCACACAATCCTTTGATATAGTAGCACATGGATGAAGCACGCGTAGAAAGGGCTGTATTCTTCCCTTTGATCAAATGGTAATCTGCAATGTCCTCCACGATCTTGCGCTCTTGTTCGTTGCGTGTGAATCCTCCGGATCTAAAGATCAAATTGATCTTCGAATAAATCACTTGATACTCAGCCACATTTCTCAGTCGCTCGATCACATCCTCCTCCTCTTTCACCAATTCATCTAGGTCAACACCGAACTCTCCATCTTCAAACGCCACTTCCAACAAGCGTTTTTCCCAAGAGATCAATTCATACCAATAGTAGAATTCCTCATTTTCGCGAGCCAAGGCCTTCGCACGCAAGACGAATTTCTCGCATTCCTTGTAGAGAGCCTTGTTGTAAAGGATTTCTACGTTTTTAAGTTCTTGTTTTAGAATACTAGATACCGATTGCTCGCTGTAATAAACGCGCAAACTTTTCAAGACCAAACGATATAAATGATTTTTTTCTGAAGGTAAATGCTTGACAAAGGTTTCGTCCTTGAACGCATTTTTCAATTCATCTTCGTCGTAATTCACCTGTTTCTCAATGAAATCAAAGATCTTCAGGTAATTTTTCTCCCCACTTTGTAGAGCTGATGTCAATTTAAAAAATCGCTTTTCTGACTTCGTCAGCGATTTAATCAATTTGAAAAGTTCATTTGACGGTTTCATAAGCAAGCAATTGCGTCAAAAATAGTCGATTAATTCTATTATTCCCAAACAGATTACTAAACCGTTTTTACAGTTTAATTAATCTACTTTTCAACTAGAACTAAACAATTAGCATTGAAATCCTAACGTGAAAGCACAAAAAAAAGACTGTGCATTCACACAGTCTTTTTAACAAACAACAACAATAAACTTCAACACCCATTAGCGTAGAAGTACCTTTTGTCCTTTTGGAACAATGCTTTCCTTGTCTTCTAAATTATTCATCCGCAACAAGCTTTCGATGCGAATGCCTTCTTGCTGTGAAATCTCTCTGATAGTGATATCTTTCTTCGCGATATAAGTTGCGTTTTTCTCACGTGCATGCATCCGCTTTGGTGCGATGTACACAATATCACCTGGCTCCAATAAATCTTTTTTCGGACCAAAATCGTTGTACTTGTATAGCTGTCTCAATGCCAAATCAAATTCCTGTGCGATCTTGTAATAAGTGTCTCCTTTTCGTGCGATTATGTAATTAACCTCATTTTTGCTCTTAGATACCGTATGTTTTTTGTATTCAAGGGCATTGGCATCAATCTTCACATTTGCTTTAGCTTGTTCTTTTTCTTCACGAATTTGTTGTGCTAATTGTTGCTCAGCAGGATTCGAAATTGTTTTCTCATCAAACTCATACAAGCGCAAACGTTCGATCAAATCGATCAATTTTTCCGCATATTTCGGATTGGTTGCATAGCCCGCACTTTTCAAGCCTTTTGCCCACGATTTATAATCATCGATCGGCAATTGAAAGAGCGATTTGTAGCGAGGTTTTGACGTCAAAAAGACACTGTGGTCTTTATACGACTCATCACCGGAAGGATATTTTCGGAAACATTCTTGCTTTTGATCATCATCAAAGTATACCTTCTCCCCTGTCCAATCATGACATTTAATACCGAAGTGATTGTTCGCTGTGGTCGCTAGCGGTGAATTTCCGTTTCCGGATTCTAAAATTCCTTGTGCCAACGTGATGCTAGCTGGAATGCGATATTGCTGCATGTGTTCTACAGCAACGTTCGACCATAAAGAAATGTAATCCGACTGCGACAAAGGCTTTCTGTCCTCTGTACCAAAGCACCAAGTGCTTAAAGCTAAAGCAATACTTAAAGTGATTTTCTGCATAACAACGGTGTTCAATCCCGTTCTATTACGCAAGTTTTCAACAATGGTTACACGTATTGTTAATAACCTTGATCAAATTCCGTTCAAAAATGCCATGGTGTCTATTCCATCGGCGTAATCATCAATTCCGGGAGTTTGGGCTGCGCCAAATGGAATGTGTCCGTGTCCGATCACCGCTTGAATGGAATCAGCATGTAATTGAATGAATTCTTGCACTTCACTCATGTGCTGGTATCGCTTGTAAAAGATCACAGACAAAGGCGCGTGCAAGCCGTCATCCTCTTTCAATAAACAGCTATTATTGTCCAAGAACGGTATCTTATTCATCAAATAAACCGTTCGGTTATAGTCGTAATTATTTGCGTATTTGTGGTGATTGATAATATCACCATGAGGATAAAAACCTTCGAATAAACGATCTAAATTGAAACTTTCTGGCACAAAGATCTTGGATACATTACGACAGCCCATTCCGAAATACGTGAAGCAATCGTCACCAAGAGCTTTCAATTCCTCAACCGTTTCGGTACCATCAAGAATAGCAACAGACGTTCGGTTTCTTCTAAAAATGTGCGGATATTTCCCAAAATATTGCTCGAAATAAGCGCTGGAGTTATTACTTCCAGTTGCGATCACCGCGTCAAAATCACGCATGGGACCCACTGACAATTCAATGCGCTCTTTGAATCTAGGCTCCCATTGATACAGCCATTGAATCACCATGAGCGGCAAGCGATTATCCGAACTACTCAATTTACAAACAGCCTTGTGACCACTCAATAGTACGCACAACAAATCGTGAAAACCGACCAACGGAATATTTCCAGCCATGACAATCCCAATTCGTTTGGGAGATTTCTGGAAGGTATATTTCGTGCTGAAGGTTTGCAATTCATCGGCTTGAAGCATGCGCGACAATCCCAAGAAAGCAAATCGGATGTTTTTTACAGTAAACCAGGGATTGTATAGCGGCTCCTTTTGAATGCGGTTTCTGGCATCTTCAAATTCCGCTTCCGTAAGTCCACACTGAAAACCCGGCCACGTTTCATCGCTACCTACAACTGACAGTGCTTTTCCTAACTGTACAAACCCTGCAATGATCTCTTCTCTTTTCACACTGCAAAAATAAGTGCTTTTAGAAAATTGGGATTTCTTTCATTTTTTTGATGTGATAATTGTTTCAAGGCTTACTATATTTGCACAAAAAATTACTGAGGTATGGCTATAATGATTACAGACGAATGCATCAATTGTGGAGCTTGTGAACCAGAATGTCCAAATAATGCCATTTATGAAGGAGGCGCTGAGTGGCGTTATTCCGACGGTACCTCATTGAAAGGTTTGATCACTACGCTGAATGGCGAGGACATGCAAGCGGATCAAACGCATGAACCTAAAGACATGGATGTATATTACATCGTTACTGATAAATGTACAGAATGTGTTGGTTTTCATGACGAACCACAATGCGCGGCTGTTTGTCCGGTAGATTGTTGTGTGGACGATCCGGAATATCGCGAGTCGGAGGACGAATTGCTTGCGAAGAAAGATTTCATGCATTTGTAATTGTAACGAAAGCTGCATTTCAGCGTTCAATCTGGCATGAAGCGCTCGATCCTGTTTTTCATTTTCATAGTTGCTGCTTTTTACGGCACGGCACAATTCAATTTCACGCAGCGTCAAAGCGAGTTGGCTACCCTGTTGGATTCACTTCGTGCAGCTAAAAATGACGCTTCTAAATTGCGTTGGAACGATCAATTCAAGCAATTGATGTGGTCCACGGCTCAGGAACCTACCATCTTCGATCTTCAATTCACGTCTTTGCGTTCAGTCGGTATCATTGATAGTCCGGATGGAATGGTCCGTATCATCAATTGGAATGTGGAAATGGACGACCAGTCGCAGAAGTATTGCGCATTTGTCATTCAGCGAGATGTTAAGAATAATAAACACCAGGTCGTAGAATTGATCGATAATTCCTTCATGTTACCGGGTAAACCGGAAGAAGTGTTGGATGCAGAAAACTGGTATGGTGCACTTTACTACCAGATCATTCCGTTTGAGCGTTCGGGAAAAACATCCTATGTGTTACTGGGCTGGGACGGCGGCTTGCAATCAAGCAATACGAAATTGATCGACGTGTTGACCTTTACCGGAAATTCCTTAAAATTGGGACTGTCCGCGTTTAAAATGGGTGACAAGACCTTGAAGCGCGTTTTCTTTGAACATTCTGAAAAGGCAGTGATGTCATTGCGTTACGAGCCGGAATACAAGCGCATCATTTTTGACCATTTATCACCAGAGGCGCCGAATTTGGTGGGATTCTACGAATATTACGTTCCCGACATGTCATACGACGCTTTTGTGCTTTCCGGAAATAAATGGGTGTTGAAGGAAGATGTGATTGGCGTGAACAAAGAAAAAGTCACGGTTAAGTTACATCGCATCGATCCAAAAACCGGAGAAGTAATAGAAGTTGAAGAAAAAGGAAGCGAGTGGATCAATCCTACCTCAGAAACACCTGTTGGTTCCAAAGAAGTACATATCGCAGCTCTGCCGGAATCTGGCGAAGGCGATGAAAAGACCGACAGAAAAGAACGTGATCGCAAGAAAGATAAGTCGCAAATGACCGCTTTAGAGCGCTATGAGCAAAAGAAGCGACATAAAGAAAAAACGCCTGATAACGCTATCTTACAGAATGAAGGCAAGCGCAAAAAGAAATAAATTCCCCTACTCTATTTATTTTTTATTTTTCAGAAAATAGTGCATATTTGTTCAAACGAGCTGCACAAATATGAATCATTTTTCATCCAACGACCGACAGGACGAAGTTTTTTCGAAGGCGGTAAAAGCCGGTAAACGGACTTATTTTTTCGACGTTAAATCAACCCGTGGAAATGATTACTATATCACGATCACAGAAAGCAAACGAAACGGAGATACAGAAACGTACCAAAAGCATAAGATTTTCTTGTACAAAGAAGATTATGACAAGTTTCTAGAGGGACTTCAGGAAGCGCTTCTGGTCGCGAGAAACAATCCGTCAGCGAATGAGAAAATCCATTCTCCAGAAACCGAAAATTTTGATTTTGAGGATCTATAGGAAAATTCAACAACCTATTAACAATTCGAAGGTTAATAATTCGAAGCGAAACCGTAACAATCACCTCGCTGGGAAAGCGTATCTTTAGACTCAAATTTCTCCAAAAATGGGTAAGATCATCGCTATTGCGAATCAAAAAGGTGGTGTTGGAAAGACGACTACCGCAATAAATCTGGGTGGTTGCTTTGGTGTTTTGGAATACAAGACGCTTTTGGTGGATGCTGATCCACAAGCAAATGCAACTTCCGGAGTTGGATTAGATCCAAAGAACACGCGCAATATTTACGATTGCCTCATCAACGATATTCACCCTTCGGAACTCATTATTCAAACGAGCAATCCGAATTTGGACATTATTCCTTCTCATATCGACTTGGTTGGTGCTGAGTTGGAAATGATCAACATGCCGAATCGCGAACATATGCTTAAACAGGCCTTAGACAAAGTGAAGGATCAGTACGATTTCATTATCATCGATTGTTCTCCATCACTTGGCTTGATCACTGTAAATGCGCTCACGGCCGCTGATTCGGTGATGGTTCCCGTTCAATGTGAATATTTTGCCTTGGAAGGATTGGGGAAATTACTCAATACAATAAAGATCGTTCAGGGTCGCTTGAATCCGGAATTGGAGATCGAAGGGATTCTTTTAACGATGTACGATACGCGTCTCCGCTTGGCAAATCAGGTGGTTGAGGAGGTGAAAACGCATTTCCAGGATTTGGTGTTTGATACCGTGATCCACCGAAACACCAAATTGGGTGAAGCGCCAAGTTTTGGGGAAACCATTGTGATCCACGATGCTGCGAGTAAAGGAGCCATAAATTACCTTAATTTTGCACGCGAGATCTTGCAGCGCAACGACATGACTAAGATTGGCAATAACGATAAACAATTTGAAGTAGGAAATGACATCTAATCCGAAAAAACGATCAGCTTTAGGCAAGGGTTTAGGAGCTTTATTGGATAATGCTGCTACAGATATTACAACGAGTTCTGCGGCGCAACCTGTAACTAGTCAGGGCGGCGTGGCCATGTTGCCGATCGAAGCGATCGAAGCCAATCCGTTCAACCCGCGTACACACTTCGAAAAAGAAGCGTTACAGGAACTTACCGACTCGATCCGTGTGCATGGAATCATCCAGCCCTTAACGGTTCGTAAATTAGGTCGCGATAAATATCAGTTGATCTCCGGAGAGCGTCGATTTCGCGCATCACAGTTAGCCGGACTGAAAGAAGTTCCTGCCTATGTGCGTGTTGCAAACGACCAGGCGATGCTTGAAATGGCTTTGGTAGAGAACATTCAGCGCGAAGACTTGAATGCGATCGAAGTTGCCCTTTCCTATCAGCGTTTGATCGATGAAATCGGATTGACTCAAGACCAGCTTTCACAAAAGATCTCGAAAAGTCGTTCCAGCATTACCAATCATTTACGTCTGTTGAAACTTCCCGCTGAAATACAGTTGGGTGTTCGTGACAACTTGATCACGATGGGTCACGCGCGTGCACTTGTATCGGCAGGAGACGAAGATCGTCAGTTAGAATTGTACCGACAAGTGATTGATTTCCAATTATCCGTTCGCGAGATCGAAGAATTGATCCGTACTGGTGGTTCAAAAACAGCGGAAGAACAGGCTGTCAACACCAGTGTCAAATCTAAATCTACGGAGTTGAGTGACAACCAGGAGGTTTTTCGTTTGCATTTGAGTGATAAGACTTCTACGAAAGTAGAGATCAAAAAAGCGCCATCCGGCGCTGGAAAGATCGTGATCAATTTCTCCTCCGAGGTAGATTTGAACCGCATTATCGAAATCCTGAACAAAGGCTAACATGCGTTGGTTCCCCCTGATGCTCGTCTGTATGTGCTCACATCTTGCTTTTACGCAGGACACGATCGGTGATACTACAACCGGACATTCTGTACGAAAAGCGGTGATCTTTTCTGCTGTAATTCCCGGCGCGGGACAGGTTTACAACCATTTAGCCATGCCGAAAGGTAAAAAGAAAGCGTATTGGAAGGTTCCGCTTATTTATGCAGGTTTGGGAGCAACGGGTTATTTGGCACTTCAAAAAAACGGTTTGAAAAACGACTATCGCACAGAATATGAATGGCGAAAAGAAGGGAATGTAGCAAAGGATTTCCAGTCGTTTGACGATGAATCTTTGTTAACCCTCTATCGGACATCACGGAATCAACGCGATTTGTTCTTCATAGGATTTGGCGTGGTGTACCTATTAAATTTGTTGGATGCAGGAGTTGAAGCTCATTTTGTGAATTTCGACGTGAGCGAAGATCTCAGTCTGCATTTTAGCCCCAGTTTTTCGGGAAATGCACTTGGATTTGGCGCTACACTTAAATTTCGTTAATAAGCACCCGTGAGTGGGTAAATTTGTATTTTTGGCGCATGAAAATAGGATTGATCGGATACGGAAAAATGGGGAAAGCGATTGAGCGAATTGCTTTAGAACGCGGACATACCATTGCCTATAAGGTCGATTTGAAAAACCCGATTTCACAGCAAGATTTGCGCGAAGCGGATGTTGCGATTGAGTTTACGCAGCCTGAATTGGCAGTTCCTCATATTCACGCTTGTTTAGCGAGTAAAATCCCTGTAGTTGTGGGAACTACAGCTTGGCAAGAAAAGCTTCCTGAGGTAAAAGAGGCCGTTGCAGCAGCGCAAGGTTCATTACTCTACGCTTCGAATTTTAGTGTAGGCGTGAATATTTTGTTTCAGATCAACGAACGTCTGGCGCAATTGATGGCAAACCAACCGGAATACGCTGCATCGATCGAGGAAATTCACCACACCCAAAAACTGGACGCTCCGAGTGGTACGGCGGTAACTATCGCTGAAGGAATCTTGGAAAATCATCCAGGCTACCATTCGTGGGTAAGCGCTTTGAATGAAGCGCCGAAATCTAAGGATGGTGAACTACCGATCAAAGCTTTGCGTGAACCGGATGTTCCCGGGACGCACACCATTGAATATTCATCAACGATTGACACGATCACATTAACTCACGTTGCGCACTCCAGAGATGGATTTGCCCTTGGAGCTGTTATTGCTGCAGAATTCCTGCATGGAAAAACTGGAGTGTACACGATGCGCGACGTATTAGCTTTATAACTTATGAACGTACTTTATTTCTACATCTTTTTGTTAGTGGTTCACCCCTATTTAGGACTTTGGTGGAAAAGCTTTGAACGTCAAGGATACGCGTCTTGGAAAGGATTGATTCCGGGACTGAATTATTACTATGTATTCAAAACCGGTGCTAAAAAACCGTGGTGGTCTTTGTTAATGTTGTTTCCAGGTGTTCACATCATTATGTGGATGGTTGCCAATTTGAGCTTAATCCGCCGATTTGGTTTCTACACGTGGGGCGACACCTTGCAGGGAATTTTCTTTCCGTATTTGATCTTGTGGAAAATCGCAAACGATCCGAACCTTCCGATGCTTCCTGAGACCAATTGGGCCAATCCAGTCGAAGTTGCAAAACGCACGTATGGTGATCATGTCGTGTTGTTTTTGTCGCTTCCGATTTTGGGACACGTGGTAGCGATGATCCTTAGTTTTCGAGCAGACAAACCGGGCAAGAAAACGAAATTCAAAGAATGGGGAGATTCCATTGTATTTGCCTTGGTTGCTGCCAGTATCATTCGCACATATGTGTTCGAACCATTTCAGATTCCTACCGGATCGATGGAGAAAACTTTGTTAGTGGGCGATTTCTTGTTCGTGAACAAATTGGCTTACGGTCCGAAAGTACCGGTAACTCCCCTATCTTTTCCTTTGGTACACAACACCATTCCGTGGGTGAACATCAAGTCGTATTCTACCCTTGAAACAAGTAACTATTTCCGCTTACCGGGTTGGACAAAACCACAACGCAATGATGTGATGGTATTCAACTATCCAAGTGGTGACACCGCGATCTACGATCCTCGCGTTCCAAATGGTTTAATGGGACATGATTATCATGGGGTGTTGAATGATGAAGCCATGTACTTCTGGTTTCAATCAGTACAACAAAAGTTCCCAAATGCCGTATCTGTATTAAGTTTGCGTGCTCAGCAAACCGGAGAATCTTTGGATCAATTGGTTTTAGATTCTCTAGGTAATGATTTCATTGACAATCTTTCATTCTGGAAGAATACGGCGCGTATTTCCATGAGTAAAGGGATCACATATTCAAAAGGTGGTATGCCTGAAAAAGGATTGCCGTACATTCAGCATGGTGGTTTGGTTTACAGACCTGTTGATAAGCGTGAGAATTACATTAAGCGCTGTGTTGCTATTCCTGGTGATTGGGTAGAACTAAAACAAGCTGAATTGTATGTAAATAATAAGCAAGTTCCGCATTTCCAATTTCAGAACATGCAATACAATATCGCTGATTCAAACTTCAGTGCTCAAGAACTTGTTAATCTCGGTTTGCGACAAGAAGACAATGATTTCATACAACTTCAGAGTGGTGAGATCATCGCGTATTTAACACAAGACAAATACAAACAACTCTTATCTAAGTTCCCGAAATTTAAGATTGAACTAGAGGTAAATCCACAGTATTCTGATAAAGGTGCAGTGGCAAAAACTTCTCAATTGATCGATAACTTGCGATACTTTCCTAAAGACTTGAACATCAACAATACCGTAACGGATTTTTCTCGTTTCCAAGTTCCTTTCAAAGGAAAAGTAGTTGATTTCAGAAAAGAAAACATCGCTTGGTACCGACGTATCATCACAGCTTACGAAGGACACAAGTTGGAAGAACGAAAAGATGGAATTTACATTGATGGTAAAAAGACGGATACTTACACAGTTGAGATGAATTACTACTGGTTGATGGGAGATAATCGCTACAACTCTGCTGATTCGCGTGTTTGGGGATTTGTTCCGGAAGATCACGTTGTTGGTAAAGCTTCCATCGTTTGGTTCTCGAAAGGTTCTCAAGGAATTCGTTGGGATCGTGTTTTCAATGTAATCCGCTAATGACAGCTTGCTTTCCAACGGCGTATTTTGGAAACCTGCACTATTTCGCGCGATTGATTCAATTCAACGAGGTTGTTATTGAACAGCACGAACATTTTGTCAAACAAACCTTGCGAACGCGCTGTGAATTATTAGGGCCACAAGGCGTTTTACGTTTATCTGTTCCAGTGACCCGTCCACAGGGGAACAAAACTCCAATGTTTGATGTCATGACGGCGGCTGATGGTTGGCAAAGGCAACACTTGAAAGCGATCCATTCAGCCTACGGTTCATCGCCATTCTTCGAGCATTATCATTCGGATATCCAACAGTTGTTATATTCCAGCTCCAATCTGATCTCGATGAACACACAAATAACGGAGTTTCTATTTGAAGAATGGGGTTTTGACACGAAGCTAAATTTATCGGATTCCTACGAGCCCGATTACTCCTTGGATTTCAGAAATCATTCGTTTGATGCAAACTTGGCAACAGTACCTTATAACCAGGTGCTTTTTGATGTGAACCAAACGTTCTTCCCCAATCTTTCAGCACTTGATCTGTTATTCTGTGAAGGACCCTTAGGGAGAAACGTATTACTTGATCTTTCTAACCAACTAAAACCATTTACTCATAGATTTTTGCATTTAAATCAAAAAAAATCATAATTAAGATTGACTTTTTAATTTAATCATCCTATATTTGAACTGATTTAGGTGGTTAGGTTAGGTTGATTAGAAAGAGCATCAGGACGCCCGTCTTGGTGCTCTTTCGCTTTTTACCAATCGCCGTTATTCACTTGTACTGTTGGGAATTTCACTGGCAACACCTCTTTGTATAAAAACTTTTTTTGAGCCGTTTCGAACGGGCGATACGTATAATAAATGGTATTCGATCGCACTTGCACATTTTCCGGGTAACGAAAGAATAAAGGCACACTTTCCTCCAACTTTCCGGAAGCCGCATCAAAGCGCCGTAAATGCATCCACCCTGCTTTTTCAAACACAATATAGATCTGTCCGGTTGTTTGATCCTGAATCAATTGTTTCTTCCACCCTGTTTGTTTTGGTTGCAAATGATAGTAGATCGGAAGTGAATCCAGTAGATCGCCGTGTTTCGAATAGCGGAACATCCAATTCTTATAATGATCGAAAACGAAGACGCTATCGTTTCTTTCAAACATCGGAGCATACAATTCTTTGTAATAAATAGATTGCGTGAAGTAATTCGCTCCGACCCAGATCTCCTTATCAATACCTGTTTCCAATTCTTTTTCCCGCGCCCACAATTTCGTACGCACGTCAACCCATTTGTATTCGGATCGATACAATTCCATCATCAACTCATCCTCAATTTTGGCAATTTTTCGGTAACTGGAATCCAAGAGGTCAAACGTAAAATATTCAAAAGCCGGATAAACGGGATTAAAATTCGAAAAGAAATATTTTGAAACCGTAGTATCGACGATGGGCGCCACATAGGTCATGAAATATTCCTTCGACAGACTCGCTATTTGAATTTGTTGTTCCTTTTGCTGAAATCCGTAAACAGATCTTTCTGTAACCACATGTGGATTTCCACGAAAGTCCCGAACCAATTCCAATCCTTTTTCCTGAAGTGGAATTTCGCCATTCACCTCAAACCCGTCGTATACCAATAATTCGGTTTGTTTACGGGGATTCTTGGGATAAGCCAATAACATCATATTTCCGTTCGGTAAGAATTCAAAATCCAACACAGAAATGCGTTTAGACTGAAAAACAGTGTCCGGACGCCCCGGCGGTTTGATCACTACTTCATCAATCAACGTACTTTTCATAAAACGCATACGGATTTGCAGATCGACCGTATCTTTCTTTGCCCCAAACACAAATGGATTGTTCAATTCCCAGGGTTCGTAGGAAAAATGCTCTGTTTCAATCCACAAGGTATCATTGGTCGGCACAGAAACGTAAACCTGACCAGAGCGATTGGTGTAAAACGTTTTGGATTGAACCGTTTTTGTTTTGTACTTAACGCCGACATGAGACAGCGCATCTTTCGTTTGTCGGTCAATAATCGTAACACGCAGAACCGTTTGTCCATGGCCGATGCAGCGCAAGCTCAAAATCAATAGAATGAGGAAAAATCTCATAAGTCAATTTTTAAGAACAGATGCCCTAGATTCAAAATTCCATAAAAAAAGGAGGACGAATCCTCCTTCCATTTAAACTTTAAATATCCAACCGAAAGGGTCTTCCACCTTTCCAGCTTTCATATCATCCAAAAATGCATGAACTTTCAAACTGAACTCGCGCGATTCGATCGCTGGCAAAAGGAGGTCAGTATCTCTGTATCCAATTTTCGCTATATGAGCAATCGTTGCAGCAGTTCCAGCTCCAAATGCCTCTGTCAAAGTACCGTTTTTATTTGCTTCCAACAATTCTGCGACAGTGACTTTGCGTTCTTCAACCGGAACACCCCAATATTCTGCAACTTCTACCACCGATCGTTTAGTAACTCCGCGTAAAATCGTGTCGCTATCCTCTGATGGGGTCACCAATTTCCCGTCGATCATGAAACATACGTTCATCGTTCCGGATTCTTCTACGAACTGGTGTGTTTTTCCGTCAGTCCAAAGCAACTGGTGGTATCCACGTACTTGACCTTTGCGTGCAGGGAATAAAGAAGCACCGTAATTTCCGGCAACTTTCGCTCGACCTACTCCTCCTTCGGATGCACGGGTGTAATATTCTTCGATCAATACATTCACCGGTTCACTATAATATGCTCCAACAGGACACGTGAAGATCATGAACTTGTATGTTTCAGATGGTTTAATCCCGATAAATTCATCCGTTGCATACATAAACGGTCTGATATACAAGGAATATCCTTCCTTCGATGGAATCCACGCTTTTTCTACTTCAACGAGTTTGCGCACTAACTCAACAAACACATCTTCAGGAATTACGGGCATGCACATACGTTCACACGACTCCGCAAAACGCTTAGCATTCATGTCCGGACGAAAAATCACGACGTCCCCTTCAACGGTTCGGTTTGCTTTCATTCCTTCAAAGATAGACTGTCCGTAGTGGATTGCCGACATTGCCGGATGCATCGGAACCGGTCCAAATGGAACGATCTCTGCATCTTGCCAAGCACCATCTTTATAATCCATGACCAACATGTGGTCAGAAAATACTTTTCCAAAAGGCAGGTTTTCCCAGTTTACTTCGTTGATCTTGGATTGATGGGTTGGTGTTACCTTGATAGAAATTGTTTGTTGCATTGCATCTAATATATAGTTACGCGAATATACCGAAAATAACCAAGGTATTCGTCGCAATGAGAAACAATCCCATTTTTTGACAGTCGAAATAAGGTGTCCATAATTTCTTTTTGCTGCAATTAGAAATGCTTACCTTGGAAAATCATATCCGGAAATGCTTGCGGGATACAGGTAATTACAAAGATCCTAGAGAAAGAGACTTAATTTGCTATTTTAGTTCAATTCAAGCAGTAAATTTGCCACCTATGCAGAAAAGCAGAGAGATCTTATCAAAATTTTGGGGTTTTTCCGAATTCCGTCCTTTGCAGGAAGACATTGTAGATGCTGCTATTTACGGTAAGGATGTACTCGCACTATTGCCAACGGGCGGTGGTAAATCGATCTGTTTTCAAGTTCCGGGACTTGCCAGAGAGGGCTTGTGCTTGGTGATTTCACCGCTCATAGCCTTAATGGAAGATCAAGTGGAACAATTGCGAAAGCGCGGTATTCGCGCCAAAGCTCTCACCAGCGGTATGTCGTTCAAAGACATGGACATCACATTGGATAATGCGCGGTTTGGAGGACTTGAGTTTTTATACGTTTCACCGGAAAGGATCCAAACACGTTTGTTTCAGGAACGGGTTAAACGCATGGAATTAGGATTGATCGTGGTGGACGAGGCGCACTGTATTTCCGAATGGGGCCATGATTTCAGGCCCAGTTATCAACAAATTGCCCAATTGCGGGAACTTCATCCGGATGTGCCGGTAATCGCACTTACTGCGACTGCTACAGATCGTGTAAAAACTGACATCATTGCGAGTTTACAACTGAAACAACCACTTGTTTTTGAATCTTCATTTGAGCGCCATAATCTATCGTACGAAGTTTATCCGGTACAAAACAAGTTAAAAGCCATCGTTCGCTTATGTCAACGCAGTCAGGGTCAGGTCGGGATCGTTTACTGCCAGACGCGCAAAAGCGTGAAAGAAGTAATGCAACAATTGCTTTTCCAAGGAATAAAAGCGAATATGTATCATGGCGGCATGAATTACAAGGAACGCTCAGCGGCATTGCAAGATTGGTTGAAAGAAAAAACACCGGTAATGGTTGCAACGAACGCCTTTGGAATGGGAATCGACAAACCCAATGTGCGATTTGTGGCCCATTATGAAGTCCCGAACAATCCGGAAGCATACTTTCAAGAGGCCGGTCGTGCAGGAAGAGATGGACATGACGCACGTACCTTTGTTTTTGTTGAGCCAGGTGACATGGCGATTGTGCACGAGCGCACTTTAGCGCAATTTCCGGATATAGAACGCGTCAAACACATTTATCGAGCCCTTTGCTCCTACCTGAAAATTGCGATCGGGTCCGGCAGTCAAGAAACCTACGTGTTGAACTTTCCGGAATTTGCTAAGCGATTCCAATTGCACATCAGTGAGGTATATCCAGCTTTTAAGCTTTTGGAAATGAATGGAGATATTTTGTTTTCGGAAGACGGACTGCGAGGCTCACGTTTAAGATTCACCATCGACAATGCCCACTTATACGGCTTTCAACTCAAGAATCCACACGTTGATGCCTTGATCGTTCAATTAAATCGCATGCATTCAGATCTCTTTGATGCGTTTGTAGAAATAGACGAAGACGCGATATGCAAACAATTGAAGTGCTCGCCGGAAAACTTACGAGAACAACTGACTTTTTTGGAAAACAACGGCATTATTGACATTACTTGGCGCACAAACTTGCCGATGGTTACCTTTTTACACGAACGTTTTCCGGATGATTACTTAAAATTAAGACCGGAAGTCTACCAATTTCGGAAGGACCGAGCCCTGGAGCGTGTAGAAACCATGCGTAAATTTGTGGAAGGAAAACAATGTCGCCAGCAATTCATACTACACTATTTCGGACAAGATTCCGTTCCTTGTGGCAAATGTGATCGCTGTAAAGAAAATGCGGCATTCTCAAAACATCCGCGTTTGGAAATGGAAATTTTAGAACTACTCGAAAGTCCAAAAACGTTGGATGAGATCCTAGATCGATTTGACCAAGACCTTGCCTTAAAAGTAAAACATTTACTGCGCGAAATGCTTGTCGACGAACGGATCAGTTTCTCGGAGAATACGTATTCCCTTCACCAGTAATACTGCGTTTCAAGTCAGCTACTTCACGCTGGAGATCCTGAATAGAACGACTTAATTGCTGATCATCCACACGCATTTCAGGCAATGACGGAGAAATGTAGTTGACAAATTTCCACATCTCAAGAATCTCGTTCACATGCACAAAATACGGCGCGTACATCGGATTGGTAGAACACAGCTCAAAGGATTGATTGGAAGCGATGCAATTATTCACGATCTTAAATACAATTCCATCTTCTTTGGTTACGACGATGCATGGTGTGCCATTTCGGATACTGCCCCAGTTCTGGATATATTCTGCAACAACGAAAGATCCTTCCTCGACCGGAGGCATTGAATCTCCTTTAATTGGAAACGAGCGGTATTTGCGATCTTTTGACAAGAACGGCAAACTGAAGGTCGGTAACACTTTCAAGTAATCCGGATCTGCATAACCCGTTGTATAACCAGCACGCGCTTCTTGCGGGATCATTTCAATCAATTCATTATCATGCTGATCAACTAAGGATGTTAAAACACGTAATTGTTTTCCGGAAACATCTGTATTCATCCCATTTTCTAGTACCGACCACTCGGATTCCGTGTAACATTCCAACTCTTTTTTAAGCAAAATATCTGTAGGAATTTGAAAATAGGTACTAAACGCAACGATTGTATCTAACGAAGGTTCTGCGATGCCGTTTTCATAACCGGAATACGTACTCCGTGTTAATCCAAGATCCGATGCCACTTCTTCTTGCGATCTTTTTGACCGTTTACGAATAATTTTGAGATTTGCTCCTATTGCCATTTTGACCATTATTTAGTCAAAAATAAGATTAATATCTCGTCAAAACAAATTATTTTTTAGTTTTTCCAGATACTTGAGAGATGATCTTTTTCGTTCTCACCTTTCTGCCTTGAAAATGGATCGGTTTCCCTACGAAAACAGCATAAACTTTTGTGAATTTCGCACCAAGGAAAATGATCTGAGACGTGTAATACATCCACGCAAGTAAAACCAGGATCGTGCCGGCTACCCCGGCTTTACTTCCAAAGAAATAATTCTGAAGATAGAATTTGATCCCAAGTTGACCAATCCAAAGTAAAACTGACGTGACCAACCCTCCACCAAATGCGATCTTGAACGGCACATATCCATCATGAACATATTTGAAAACGATAGTAAACAGCAGACCGTTCATTAAGATTGAAAAGGCGTTCAAGCTAAAATCGAGCAAGAAAGTTTCAAAGCCATTCAGATCACCGAAAACACTGTATCCAAGGGATAACACGAAGGTTTCACCAAAATACATGATCATTAAAACGGAAGCAAATACAGGCAACAAAAAGATCGAGATCAGTTTGGTCCCAATCGTATACTCTAAACGCTTTCGGCGATCAGCTATATTTACCTCAATATCATAAAACTCATTGATGCTGGTTCGTAATGATTGCAACATGGCAGTACTTGACAGAAGAAGAACGGCAATCCCGACAATATTCATCACCACGCTCGACTTATGGAAATCGGCCTGTTCTAAGAACTGCATCAATCCGCTGGAATCTTGCAAGCCTACCTGTTCTTTCAATAAACTATCGATGATCGTTAAGACCATTTCCTGACCTACAATTTGTCCGAAAGAGATCAGTGCCAGATAGATCATTGGCACTAAAGCAAATACGGCGTAATAGGACAATGCAGCTCCGTGAAAAAAAGATTGTTCTTGAACGAACTCAACAATCGTTTTTTTGACCAGGCGAATGATATCACCCCACTTTAACTTCTGTATGCGGTTTTCGGATGTCAAATCGAAATTCTTTTGGTAATGGTTGTTCTGAAAACAAAACAAGGTATTCATTTTTTTTTACACAGACGCGATTTCTCCAATACAAGCCAGCAAATCTGGACTCAATGAGTCGCGCATTCAACTCCCCATTCTCTCGAATTACATATTGATTCGGCCGAAACAATAAGGGTGAACGTTTGGGGCCTAGCACATTGATCTCCCCGAAAAATTTCCCTTCATACGCGGAAAATGGATTGTAGTAAAACTCTATTGGCGTACCTACCCGACTTACTTTTCCTTTATCAATAAAAACGATCTCATCACACCACTCGAGAACATCTTGACCTTCATGGGACACGAGTACACAAACCATTTTACGTCGTTTCACTAAGATCCGTAAATAATCGCCAATTCGTTGTTTTAGATGAGCATCGAGGTGCGAAAATGGTTCATCTAACAACAAAACTTCCGGCTCTGTTGCCAAAGCGCGAGCAATTGCCAAGCGTTGTTGTTCTCCACCAGACAAGGTCAAAGCTTGTTGTTCCGCCTGTGCTCCCAAGTCTACGAGTTCCAACAATTCTTGAACAAATGCTTCCCGGATATCTTTGGGTAAATACAACATTTTTTGGCGGATATTTTCGCGTACGGAATGATACATATCGAGCTGAAAATCTTGATTTACCAATTGAATGGCTTCATGACCCGGTACCAATTTCTCAGAAGGCCCCTTCACATGTTTATGATTCCAACGTATTTCTCCCGCATCGGGATCTAAAAGTCCGGCAATGATCTTCATTAACGAGGACTTTCCACCCCCACTGGCACCAACGACGCCAACTACCGCCCCTTTTTTCCACTTTAAGTGAATATCATCTAAGATAGGACGACCAAAATTCAATGAGATATGTACGATCTCTAAGGCCATTAACCTTGTAATTCTTTCGGGAAGTCAGACAGCACAACGTATAATCCGGGCATGGGATTCTCCACTACTTCATCGTCATTTAGAAAAACAGTAATGTGTTGTTTTTCCTTATCGATCTCATAACCATCTACCGCTTTTTCCGAAAATCCCAATGTAACCGATCCGGTTTGAGCCTGTAATTCCATCAACATCATGTTTGGCAGCGTGAACGAAAACACCTGACCATCTCCCATTTCTCCTTCGATCTGGAAAACATCATCGCGTTTCACGACAACATCCGCAAACACACCTTTTATCCGAAATTCATCTTCCCATTCGAAGCGAATATTTTCTGGAGAATCTTCCCCATTGTGTTGTTCTTGTGCGTATTCGGCAGAATAATTTCCGTTTTTTAAATAAACCTGTACGGTGTAAGCCATGTGGTAATAATTTGGTGCAAAGGTACATTTTCCTGTGGTCTTCACCTAGCGTTCGAAAGCGAGCAAACATTTGGCTATCTTTGCCACAAATTTCAAAAGAACATGTACGCAAGCGTTCAGCTCCTTCCCCACAAATTACAAACGATCGAACGTCGACACCCCTGGATCTTTTCCGGTGCCTTAAAACGCATGCCCGAGGATCTGGAGGATGGTTCATTGATCGAAGTGACCGATAAAAATGGAGCGGTACTGGCAACAGGACATTTTAATCATGGTTCGATTGCCGTTCGTGTTTTATCGTTTGAAGGAAAGAAGATCGATCAAACCTTTTTCGATCAGCGTATTGCGTCAGCCGTTGCTTTGAGAAAAACCTTGCATTTGTTTCGACCGGACAATTCCATTTGCCGATTAGTTCACGGTGAAGGAGATGAATTACCAGGTCTGATTGTCGATTATTACGGTGGTGTTGCTGTGATCCAATGTCACAGTGTGGGCATGTTCAAACAGCTCGACCTGATCGTAGATGCATTAAAAAAAGCGCTCCCAACTGAATTAACGGCGATTTATAACAAATCCAAAGAAACACTTCCGAAGCGATTAGAAAGCGAAGACGGCTATTTATTTGGAAGTGCCAAAGTACCGCACGAAGCACTTGAAAATGGCGTTCGCTACCAGTTGGACTGGATTCATGGACAGAAAACAGGATTCTTTATTGATCAGCGCGAAAACCGTGCGATCTTGAGTAAATACAGTTCGGATAAAAAGATCTTGAACACGTTTTGTTATTCCGGGGGATTCAGTTTGTCAGCATTAAAAGAAGGAGCAAGTGAAGTTCATTCCTTGGACAGTTCAAAAAAAGCGATCGAATTAACCGATGCGAATATCGCTCTGAACGGGTTTGAAGATCGTCACAAAAGTATTGTTGCAGACGCCATGGTTCATATCCGTGAAATGGGAGAAGCATACGATATCATTATTTTGGACCCACCTGCATTTGCAAAACATCGCGATAAGCGTCATCAAGCAGTTCAGGGATACAAACGATTGAACGCAATGGCGATGAAACACATTCGTCCCGGCGGATTGTTGATGACCTATTCCTGTTCACAAGTGGTAGATAAGCAATTGTTTACCAACACGATCATTGCAGCTGCTATCGAAAGCGGAAGGTCTGTGCGCATTTTGGAACAACTGCATCAACCGGCAGATCATCCGATCAATGCATTTCATCCGGAAGGGGAATATTTAAAAGGACTTTTGCTTCAGATCCAATAAGACATGCTGCCATACACCTACGGAAAGATCTTGCGGGTGGCCTTGCCCATGATGTTGAGTGGTTTTATTCAATCGATCATTTCAATTACCGATGCAGCGTTTTTGGGACATTACGACAAATTAGCGTTTGACGCAGCTGGTAGTGCAGGACTTTGGTACATCACCTTGCATATGGTCTTTATTGGTCTCAGCGACGGGGCACAGATCAGAATGGCCAATCACATAGGCGACAAAGATGCGATTGGTTTTACGGCTGTCTTCCAGACAAATTTTGTGTTGTTGTTGCTGGCAGCGATCGTACTAACAATTTTCATATACTTCGGCATGCCGCAGATCATGCATGCCTTGGTTCACAATCATGCATTGGCAGAAGCCGAGCAAGATTTCTTGGAAATACGGAGTATAGCATTTTGGGGAACGACCATGGGATTGACCATCCAGGCAGCCTATTTGGCTATGGGTAAAACCAAGATCGTATTATTTGCAAACATTGCCGTGGCCGTTATCAATGCCCTTCTCGCCTACCCGATGATCTATGGCGAATACGGATTCACAGAAAATGGTTTGAAAGGAGCAGCTTGGGCCAATACGATCGCAGAATACAGTGGGGTTTTATTTTTAGTATTGAGTTTGATCATTTCAAATACAACTCGTGAATATTCTATCTTGAAAAAGATCCGTGTTAGTTTGAAGCAAGCGGTAGACAACCTGCGTGTTGGTTTACCTCTGCTACTTCAAGGGTTGGTCGCGTTGTCTATTTGGACAGTCTTTTTTATTTGGATCGAGCAAATGGGTGATGACGACTTGACCATTTCGTTGAACATTCGACATATTTATTTTTTAGCCTTTGTACCGATCTGGGGATTTGCAGCTACAACCAAGACTTACATCGCACAATACGTCGGTGCTAACGAATTTTCAGCCATCCCAATCATTAAGCGGCGAATACAGCTTTTAACCATCGGATTCTTGATCCTTACATTTCACGGTTCCGTACTTTATCCTGAACAATTGATCGCATTGGTAAGTGAAAACGAGTCACACATTCAGGAAAGTGCACAGATCTTGCGTATCGTAAGTGGCTCGATCCTGATCTATGGTGCGGTCATGGTATATTTTCAGACCATTTCAGGCTTGGGTAAAACGACAGCTACATTTGCTGTGGAATGCATAGCGACTTCCTTGTATTTGCTTGCGGCTTATCTATTGATCAAAGTATGGCATGCGCCAATTCAATACGTTTGGCTAGTGGAATATGTTTATTTCATTTCGATGGGCGCATTTAGCTTACTTTATTTGTGGTATTATAAAAAGAAACATCATGTCAAGATCTGATCTACGCATCGTTTTTATGGGTACACCTGCTTTTTCTGTTGGTATTTTGGATGCGATCATCAACGCGGGATTTACAGTTTCAGGGGTTGTCACTGTTGCTGATAAGCCGGCTGGTCGCGGTCAACAAATTGCTCAAAGTGCTGTGAAGCAATACGCCGTTTCCAAAGGATTGCCAATTGCTCAACCGGACAAATTGCGTGACGAAGATTTTGTAGATAAGTTACGCACGTGGAATGCCGATGTTTTTGTGGTGGTTGCATTTCGCATGTTGCCAGAAATTGTCTGGAAAATGCCGAAAAAGGGAACATTTAACTTACATGCTTCCCTTTTACCGGATTACAGAGGTGCTGCTCCGATCAATTGGGCAGTGATGAATGGCGACGCGGAAACCGGAGTTTCCACGTTTTTTATTGATGAACAGATCGACACCGGAAATGTGATCTTACAAACGAAAATGCCTATCGGACCGAACGAAACCGCTGGAGAATTGCACGACCGGATGATTGAAACAGGAGGCGAGTTGGTGATAGAGACCTTGGACCTGATACAAGCCGGAAATGTAACTCCTATCGCTCAAGCTGAAATGTCGGAATCAAAAAAGCGTCCTGCGCCAAAATTATTCAAAGAAAATACGCGTATTGATTGGGGACAAAGCGCACGAGAAATTCACAATTTCATTCGCGGACTTTCGCCCTATCCGGCGGCTTGGACAATATTGAAAAACGTAAACAACAGTTACAAACAATTTAAATTCTTCCGCACAGAAATTCTCCCGTCAATCAACCATTCCGGATTGACATTAACTTCTGATAAAGATTTCATTTATGTTCATTTACACGACGGAACACTCAAGATATTGGAATTGCAAATGGAGGGAAAAAAAAGGATGACCAGTAAAGAATGGTTGGTTGGTAATAATGTATCAGATTGGCAACTACATTTTGATTGATTCATCGAAAGAAAGTCTATAGTGGTCGAAAACACCCCAAAAACAGTGGGGTTTATCAACAAATGGTCGTATTTATCAACAAAATCGCCGCTTTTTATCGGAAACCCTTTGCTGGCGTGGATATTCGTCTAAATTTGCTCCGTTAATTTATTTGAAATCATTTAAAAACCAAACTATGAACAAAGCAGAATTGATCGACGCTATTGCTTCTGAAGCAGGATTGTCTAAAGCTGATGCTAAGAAAGCATTGGATGCATTCGTAAGTGCAACTGGAGCAGCATTGAAAAAAGGTGACCGTATTTCTTTGGTAGGTTTCGGTTCT
Source organism: uncultured Fluviicola sp. (assembly GCA_964427665.1). GTDB lineage: Bacteria > Bacteroidota > Bacteroidia > Flavobacteriales_D > Crocinitomicaceae > Fluviicola. Next base: position 48,928 of record CAYRVL010000018.1, read on the forward strand.
TTCTCAGTTTCTAAGCGTGAAGCTAGAACTGGTCGTAACCCACAAACTGGAAAAGAGATCAAAATTGCTGCTAAGAACGTTGTACGTTTCAAAGCAGGTGCTGAATTGTCTTCTGCAGTTAACTAATTCGTTGACGCAACAGCATTTTAAAGCCTTCCAATTCGGGAGGCTTTTTTTATGGAACGAATTTCTTGGTTTGTAAAAAAAATCTTGAGTTTTTTTTTCAGGATCTATCATTTCGGATATCAACAGTTAGGTCTTGGATTGTTTTGAAATTAGCAACTTTGCTAAGTTCGAAAG
>CAYRVL010000019.1:0-14181 GCA_964427665.1 uncultured Fluviicola sp.
TTCCTTGAAACAATTGATCAATAACGGAAATACGGTAAGACATTTGAGGTTTTAACCGCTCATTTACTGTTTTTTACTATTCGCTTCATTTCCTTTATTTTCAATTATTTACAGACTATCATTCCGAATTTACATAGTTTTAATTCCGAATTTACATATGCTTTTTTCCGAAATTGCATAAATCATTTATCTTTGTACTATGATTGATCGCAAGGCAAAGTCAAAGGTGATTGACATGGCGAAAAAATTCCCCGTGATCGTGTTAACTGGTCCCAGACAGTCGGGTAAGACAACACTGGCAAAAACAACATTTACAGACTATCGTTATGTGTCGTTAGAAAATCCACAAAATCTTGAGTTTGCATTGAGTGATCCACAAGGTTTTTTAGCTCTTTACGATCGTTATGTGATCATTGACGAGGTTCAAAATGCTCCACAGCTATTTTCCTACATTCAAGAAATAGTCGACAACTCAGCATTAACCGGACACTATATCCTAAGCGGATCTCAAAACTTTCTCTTACTAGAAAAGATTTCACAAACGCTGGCTGGTCGTGTTTACATCATGGAATTATTGCCCCTTTGTCACGCAGAAATATTGCAAAAAAGAACCACCACCATTGAAGAAGAACTTTTTATGGGCTCCTATCCCCGCCTTTATCACATGGCTATTGCTCCACGCGATTTTTATCCGGGATATATCAAAACATACGTTGAACGCGATGTCCGATCGATCATACATGTACAGGACTTAAAAACCTTCCGTAAATTTCTCCAGCTACTTGCGCACCAGGTGGGACAATTGTTCAATGCCTCAGAGCTATCTAAAAAACTGGGTGTAGACAGCAAAACCATCAATCGTTGGTTATCCATTCTCGAAACGAGTTTCATTGCCTTTACTTTGGAACCCTGGCACAAGAACTTATCCAAACGCGTCATTAAAACACCGAAGCTCTATTTTTACGATACAGGCCTCTTGTGCTATTTATTAGGTATAAAACATCAGGAAGAAATTCTTTTATCTAATTACAAAGGTGCTATTTTCGAAAACTATGTACTCCTTGAGCTATTAAAAACGCAAAAAGCATCCGGACAAAAAGAAGAACTTTTCTTTTGGCGCGACAGTAATCAAAACGAAATTGATCTATTAATGGTTGCAGATCGGCGCATTACATGTATTGAAATGAAAGCCTCGCAGACCGTTCGCTCGGAACATATAAAAGCCTTGCATTACCTTGATCCGTTGCTTGAAGATTACCACATAAAACACTACCTCGTCAATTTCTTTGAAGATACACAGAATCGCAGTCGGGAGACGATCCTGTCTTGGAAAGAAATAGAAATCTTAGTTAAATGACTCGGTTCACCACCTCTTAAATCGTTAAACAAATCAGTCTGGAAGTGCCTTGAAACAATTGATCAACAACGGAAATACGGTAAGACATTTGAGGTTTTAGCGAACATTCGTTTGATCTTTCCAATAACGCGTATACGCGCCATCCGCATCATACATTTCCTGTTGTTTTTGAATGGAAAAATGACGTCCCCCTCGCGGATCATTTCCGGCTCCGGCAATGTAGGCCCAGTTTCCGTAATTTGAGTGCACATCGTAGTCCAATAAATGCGCTTCGAACCAAGCCGCTCCCCAACGCCAGTCCTGTTGCAATTCGTGGATCAAATAAGACGCGCAGATCTGACGCATGCGGTTGGAAAGAAATCCCGTTTGGCGCAATTCGATCATGCCGGCATTCACGAAATCACTGGCCGTTTCCCCGCGACACCAGGCATCAAATTGCTTTCGATCCGGTCGCACCAACTGGTATTTTCCCGTGATCCCGCCCATCTGAAACATGCGTGATCCGTGAATCGCTAACTGCATCCGAAAGAACTCGCGCCACAGCAACTCAAACCACATCCAATAAGTCCCATCCGAAACACCATGAACCCGCTCGAACGCGCGCACTTCCTCCACGATCTCGACAGCCGTTAAGGAGCCTAAACTCAGCCAAGGACTGAACTTACTGGAAAAATCAGCGCCGATCAATCCATTGCGCGTTTCTTTATACCGATCAATCTTTCCCGGTTGTAAATAATCGCGCAATCGTTGTCTGCCCGACCAAACACCTCCGGAAAAAGGAAAAGTTGGACCATCCTTCCAACGATCTTGAGCCATTTTCAAGGTTCCGCTTTTTACTGGAATTACCGGTGGAAACACTTCCGGAAGCGCTGAAACCGAAGCCCGCAAGGACCACTTTTGATGCTCTACGAACTGTCTGAACGGCGTGAAACTTCGGCGTTGTTTTTCCGGGATTTGAAGTAATTCTTCCAGTGCGAATAAACCACCGGTATCGGAATAGTGGACCGCGATTCCTGCTTGTTCAAGTGCTCGTTCGCTTGCTATTTCTTCCGGTGCCCATTCTTTGGTCGCCGTTATGTTAACGGCACCTAACTCGTCTTTCAATCTTGAAAAGATCCGGACTGGATCGCCCACGTAAACCTGTAGCTCCGAACCGCGTTTGCGATGCTCCTGCTGCAAGGCCACCAAATGCATTCTGAGCCATGTCAAGCGTTTCAGATCCATGCGGCGAAACGAAGATCCAGCACATTCGACCACGGAAAAAGCAAGTGGATCGAGGATGTACACTCCGAGGTATTGATCAGCGCCCATGGCCCACTTTAAACCGGGTTGATCATGCAGGCGCAAATCAGAACGAAACCAGTGAATGTGTTTTTTCATTTGACGTGAATTTTGCGAATGGCTTGAGCATGAGCTCGGGCTGCGGAGGACGCCTTTAAGTCGTGCAGAACTTCCCGTGCGTAACGCGCTGCACCTTCCAGATCAATCATGCGCTTGGGATAATCCGTTCCGTAATTGAAATCGTAGAACATTTCCTCCATAGCCGTCATGGTCCAGGGTTCCCGGGCGAATGGTGCAGGCAATTTTGACAATTCGGGCAACCATTGTTGAATAAATCGCGCTTCAGAATCGTGCTCCTCTGCTTGTTTTACCGGATTATAAACGCGAATGGTGTGATAACCCACTGTTCCGGCTTGCATCTGAAATTGCGAGAAATGAATTCCCGGTTCAAAATCCAGAAACAAAGCCGCCATCCACGTTGCCAAGGGCTGCCAGGGTTGAAATAAATGATGCGTCCAAAAAGAGACCAACATAGCCCGCATGCGGAAATTCAAATATCCGGTAGTCTGGACACAGCGCAGGCAAGCATCGATCAACGGAAATCCGGTTTGAGCATGTGTGAATTGATCGAAGAAAAGGGGATTTAATTCATTTCTGATCAAATTGTACGCTTTGTTCTGATTCACGAACTCCATTTCCGGCTCCGATTCTAATTTCTGGATGAAATGACAATGCCAATGCAAACGGGAAAGTGCCGCTTGAAAATTTGGATTTCTTGTCTGTTTATACTGCCTCACAAAAGCTTGCACCACTTCGCGCATGGACAAATTTCCCCAAGCAAGATAAGGCGATAAGCGGCTGCAATGCATGTGACTTTCGACAGGTTTTGAAATTGAACGACTGTAGCGTTTATAGCGTTCACGAAGAAATGACTCCAACAAACGCAGTCCCTCGGTTCGACCCGGAAGTTGAAAATGCTGCTTTTCTATGCGCGGAATGAAGGTCACCGGAAACTTTTTGCGCAAGTCATCCGGTAATCGCACATAATTTCCCTTTTTAACCGGCACTTCAATCTGCTGTAGATTCATGAATTGATCCCAGGCATCATCCCATCCTTGTCGGTTCTTGCGCCCGCGTTGAACGGCAAACTGTGGAAACTCACGCCACTCGAAACCTTGTTCATGCATCCATTTAGCGACTTGTTTATCGCGCTCATACGTGATTCCGATTCCGGTTTCCTCGTGAGAGAACAAAGAGAAAGGACCCAATTGCTCATGCAGCGAAGACAAGACATCCTGCATAGATCCTTGCAGAACATTGATCTTTAATGAAATTTCCGCAAACTGATGCTGCACATCTCGAACACTTTCGTACTGAAACCACCAGTGCCGGTCGCTATAGGTCGGATGATCCAGCAATTCGGGTTCGACGACAAACAGCAATACAATCGGATTACCGGAATCCAGTGCCGCTCGCCATGCTGCATGATCGTGCCAGCGCATATCTCGTTTGAACCATACCACAGAAAACATCTAAGGCACAACAAGTCAGGAGCCGTTTTGGTTTCGTTAACCTTTCAAGAATGCACCTAATTCGCACCTGTTTTGCGTGCATTATTTTGTAATTTGGGGGCAAACTATACTAGAATTATGAAAACAAACATGCGCCAATTGGGATTGGTCTTGCTCTTTGTTGCCGGTTCATTCGTGGGATTTGCCCAATCAAAATCCGCGAAAGGACCCTGGAAACGCATCGACGAGTCAGCTATTCCCGCCACAGGTACTCGTTACATCATTCCAACGAGTTATCTGGCCTTCAAGCTGGATGTGGAGCACATGCGTCAAACGCTTGCTCAAGTTAAACGGATCGAGGATCCAAACTACATTCCGGTGTTCATCGATCTTCCAAAACCCGACGGTAGTTCATCCATGTATCAAGTTCAATTGAACGAAACCATGTCCCCGGGTTTGATGGAAAAATTTCCGGAAATTCGTACTTACGATGCGATTGCAACCGATCATTCCGGGGAGATCGTTAAGTTAGATTTGACACCTCAGGGTTTTCACGCAATGATCTTGATTCCGGGAAAACCAACCCTTTTCATCGATCCTTATTCCCACCTCGGTGATGGGTTACATTACATCGTTTACTCTAAAAAAGATTTTCGCACTGACAAAGAGTTTTCCTGCGACCTGGAAACAGAAATTCTTACGGAGGTCATTGAAAAAGAAATGTCACCTGTGAAAAGTTTAGGCAACTGTACGAAAAGAACTTATCGCTTGGCCTTGAATGCAACAGGTGAATACACTGCTTTTCACGGTGGAACGGTTGCGCAAGCACAAGCAGCACAGGTCACAACCATGAACCGAGTAAACGGGGTTTACATGCGTGATTTGGCGGTAACCTTGACACTTGTTGCAAACAACAACTTATTGATCTATACGAATGCAGGAACCGATCCATTTACGAATGGAAACCCTGGTTCAATGATTACCCAATCCCAAAACAATTGTACATCCGTTATTGGATCAGCAAACTATGATATTGGACACGTATTCGGAACAAACTCTGGAGGTTTAGCTGGTTTAGGTGTGGTTTGTAATAACACGAGTAAAGGACGTGGCGTTACAGGATCCGGTGCACCAATCGGAGATCCGTTCGACATTGACTATGTAGCACACGAAATGGGACATCAATTTGCCGGAAACCACACATTCTCAGGAAATAATGGTTCTTGCGGTGGAAATGGAAATGGAGGAACTGCTGTTGAACCAGGATCCGGTTCATCCATCATGGCCTATGCCGGTATTTGTGCACCAAGTAACGTACAACCAAATTCAGACGACCATTTTGTTTTTGCGTCCATGGTGGAAATACACACGTTCTTAGCAGGTACAGGCGGCGGATGTGCGGTTTCAACAACTATCCCTAATCAAAGTTCACCAACGGTAACAGTTGCAGGAGGTTCATACAGCATTCCGATCAGTACACCATTTGCGTTAACTGCATCGGCAACAGATCCGGACGGTGACGTATTGACCTATTGTTGGGAACAAAACAATGCTGCTTCAGGCGTAAATATTCCGACAGCTACGCAAACTGCAGGTCCGAATTTCCGTTCTAGAACTCCAAGTACAAACCCTACACGCTATTTCCCAGCAATTTCTGCCTTGACCGGAGGTACCAGTCCTTACGAAGTTTTACCGTCAGTAGCACGTACCATGACATTCAAGTGTTTGGTTCGCGACAACGAATTGGGAGGTGGGTGTAACGACGAAGAAACAGTTACAATTTCAACGGTTGCTTCTGCAGGTCCGTTTGTAGTAAACCAACCGAACTCAACGGGGATTACTTGGCCGGGCAACTCAACTCAGACAGTAACGTGGTCGGTAGCGAATACAAACGTTGCTCCAGTATCGTGTGCAAACGTGGATATCTACATTTCAACGGACGGTGGCGCAACTTTTACGTTGGTTGCGAATAACGTACCTAATGACGGAACTCAAGATATCACTGTTCCAAACGTTGCGACAACACAAGCAATTGCTATGGTGATGTGTGAGAATGGTGTTTTCTTCGATGTTTCGAACAACCTATTTTCGATCACTGCATCAACGAACGATTATACCCTTGCGTTGGTAAATAACTCGATCTCTGCTTGTCAGGGTACCAATGCGCAATTTACGGTGGCTGTTGGACAAATTGGAACATACAACAATCCGGTAACACTTTCTGCTAGCGGTATGCCAGCTGGTGTAACAGTGAACTTTTCACCAAATCCGGCAACACCGGGAACATCTGTAACCATGACTGTTTCGAATACAGCAGGAGCAGTGCCCGGCTCGTACAACTTTACGATTAACGGAACTTCTGCTTCCGGTCCAAAATCCACATCCGGAACTTTGGTGATCTCCACCTCTGGTGTGAGTGCATCTACCCTTACATTACCCGTAAATGGTGAACTTTCAGCTCCGATTCAAACGACCTTGAACTGGACAAATGCAGGTGTCGGATTGTTGTATGACATTGACATTGCCTTAGACAACGGATTTACAAGTATCGCTGAATCTGCAACCGGATTAACGGCAGCAACTTATACGGCAACCACATTGGCGGCCGGAATAACTTACTACTGGCGAGTAAGTACGTACAATGCCTGTTCAACACCAGTGCTTTCAACAGTGTTTAATTTTACCACTGCGTCTTGCCAAAATTATGCTTACTCTGGCGTACCAGTAATTATTTCAAGTTCCGGAACACCAACAATTACGTCAACTATCAACATTACTGATTTTGGTCAAATCAATGACTTGAATGTTTCAGATTTGGGTGGTACGCATACGTGGGTAAACGATTTAACCGTTAAAATAACAAGTCCGTCTGGGACACAAGTTACATTGTGGGCAAACATTTGTTCTCCTTCATCAGCTGTACCGGGGTTCGATTTAAAATTTGACGATGAAGCAGCTTCGGCAACCCTTCCTTGCCCTCCAACAGATGGATTATATTATCAACCTTCTCAAGCGTTAAGTGCTTTTGATGGTGAGGAAATGAATGGTATCTGGACCTTAACCATTACGGACGGCTTCAATCAAGACGGTGGACAATTGGATTCATGGGCATTAAACATTTGTTTTACGCCTCAAGCGCCATGTGCAAATCCGGATGTTCCAACCCTAAGCGGGACAACAGCAATCTGTGCAGGAGGATCAACTACATTGACAGTAGCTTCTGGTAACTTGAACGACGCCACGAACTGGCAGTGGTATTCTGGAACTTGTGGCGGAACAAGTATCGGCTCTGGAACTTCGATCAACGTGACTACACCGGGAACCTACTTCGTGCGCGGAGAAGGCGGATGTGTTACCGCAGGTAGCTGTCAAACAGTGACTGTAACACAAACAACTTTAAACAACGGTGCTACGATCAATGGTCATACCCTGACAGCTACTCAAAGCGGTGCTCAGTATCAGTGGGTAGATTGCAACAATGGATTTGCGATCGTTGCGGGTGCAACAGCTCAGAATTTCTCTCCTGCTGCAGATGGATCGTATGCGGTGATCGTAACCGTAAACAATTGTACAGATACATCGGCTTGTTTGATCTACAGCACTGCAGGTATCGAGGAATCTGCAAACTTTGTTTCTTCCGTTTATCCAAACCCTACAACAGGAATGATCACTGTTCAGTTGCATACCGCAGTATCTTCAATGACTGTGACCGATGTGACAGGTCGTATTGTTCGCGCGTTCGCAGAGCAATCTGCTTCTGCTGTGTCCATTGACTTGAACAAAGAAGCAAAAGGAGTTTACTTCTTGAATGTATACGTGAATGATCGTGCACAAACCCTACGCATTGTGAAGGAATAATGCCAAACAGAAAAGCATAAAAAAACCCTGATCTGCGGATCAGGGTTTTTTATTTTAGGAGGTATAAGCCGGACAATTGCCCTGCTTTTTCTTCTTTTTCGGTTTTGCCATTTCTTTTTTTGATTTCACATCAGAGCTCATTGAAAAGCCCAAATTTGAGGTTAACAGACCACAAGCAAGTAATACAAGAGACACACGTTTCATACAGGTTTTTTCCTATAAGCAACTCACGCGGAAATTGTTACACTCCCGTTTGCAAAAATCCACGAATCTTTTCTTCGGATGGAACCAGTAAATGTGAGGTAAAAATGCTTCCGGGATCCACCTCCGTTGCTCTTGTTCCCGAGAAATGTAAGGCGTCCACACCCAATACCCGCAGCGCTGGAACCATGTTCGGTTGCAATCCTCCTCCTAGCATGACCTCGATTCGACCAGCAGCTTTTTCAAGCAACATACTACCTGCCTCCTCCATGCGCGATGAAACACTTACACCGGAAGTCAATACGCGCTTGAATCCCATACTGATCAACCGATCCAATGCTTTTTCCCAATCGCTCACATCATCAAATGCGCGGTGAAAAGTCAGATCTAGATCGCCAGCCGCACGTTTCCAAGTTTCCAAAGCTTGCTTATCGGGCTGTCCCTCCTGGTCGAGTGCACCAATGACTATTCCTTTTACATCTAGAGCCCGCATTTCAAGGATTTGATCACGCATGACCACGATCTCATCATACGAATAATGAAACCCGCCGGCACGCAAACGGATCAACACATGCTGTTCCAGATTTAAGGTGTCGCGGATCCACTTCACAAATGCCGGAGAAGGCGTCAAACCACCTTGTTCTAAAGCGGTACACGTTTCAATGCGGTCAACTCCATGCTTTTCTGCCAATCGCGCCGCTTCCAGACTGGCCACACACATTTCCCACTTCATCGTGTAATGATTAATTCATCCAAAAAGGTCCAAGGGGTGTAACCCGCTCCCGGTAATCCTTCCGCTACTTGTGATACATTGATCACCGTGAACTGCAGGAAACGCGCTTTTTTCTTTTTACGGACTACCATCTTGTCGGAATTCACGCGCAGAAAAGCAAGATTTTTAAATTTCTTACCATCAGAGCTATAACGCACTTCAAAGGCGATTGGTCGGTAGATCCATGAACCCGGATCGTGCAAGGTTCCTAGCGAAATTTGCGAAAAGGAAGTCACCGACTTCAAGTCGATCGTAAACCGGATCGTGTCTTCCGTGAATCCTAACCACTGATCTCCTCGCCAAGGAAGAGAACCTGAAATTCCATTGGTCAAGCCCAGAGTATCATGCACATTGTATTTGGCATTTGGTGGTGTATCAAATTGTACAGCACGTCCCAAAGCCAAGTGAGTGGTGTACGTATAATTGGTGGTGCGGTATGCACTTCCGTTGTACCACGTTGTTACCGGATACGTGCGGATCATAGCTCGACCTGTTCGTTCCAATTCAATATGATCAATGATCGAGTTCGGATCCTTTTCGTCAGCAGTACAGCGAACAGGTAAAGGTGAAATTGGATAATACTCTACCCCGTTCGGCACTTGTTTCAATGCCATCTTCACATCTAAAAAAGCAGTTGAAAAAGGAATCCCGGCTTGCTTTAAACGCGGTAAATAGTGCGTTGTCATTGCTGGTACAAACGCGTCGTAACCGGGCTTTCTTTTTGACCACGCCACTTCGGATAACGCGATCAAACGCGGAAAAACTTGATAAAATACGTGATCGATCGTTGGTAAGTATTCGGTCCAGAGATTTCCTTGCGTTCCTAAAATAAATGAACGTTCACGTTCCGTAAGCTCCTTTGGGATTGGATCGTAATTATACACTTTCTCTAAAGGAAGGAATCCTCCGATCGCAAGTGGTTCATCCGGATGGCTACTTTGGTAATAATCAAAATAACAATGTGACGTCGGTGTCATCACTACCGCATGACCTGCTTTTGCCGCTAAAACACCACCTTCTTCACCACGCCAGGACATCACTTGCGCATTTTCTGCCAGCCCACCTTCCAAAATTTCATCCCAACCCATCAATTTGCGTCCTTTGGCGCGCAGGTGTTTCTCTATTTGTTCGATAAAATAGCGCTGTAATTCATGTTCATCCTTCAAACCCTGTTTACGGATGTTCTCCTGGCATTTTGGACAGCTTTTCCAACGCACTTTTGGTGCCTCATCTCCTCCAATGTGGATCGTTTCCGAAGGAAATACCGCAAGCACCTCATCCAATACGTGCTTTAAAAAAGTCAGTGTACTTTCCTGCGAACAGAACACATCATCGAACACACCCCAGAGACCTTCCACCGGTAAAAATTCTCCGTTACAACTCAACTCAGGATAAGCAGCGATGGCTGCACGGGCGTGACCGGGCATTTCGATCTCCGGAATCACAGTAATTCCGCGCTGAGCCGCATACTGCACGAGGTGTTTGGCTTCCTCTTGGGTGTAGAACCCTCCATAGCGTTCCTTTTCATAGGTTCTGGGAACTTTCGAGTAATGCCCTTCCACTGTACTGTCGCGCCAAGCACCGATCTCCGTCAATTTTGGGTAACGTTTGATCTCCAAGCGCCAACCTTGGTCATCCGTCAAATGCCAGTGAAATTTGTTGAGCTTCAGTGCGGCCATTTGATCAATCACCCGTTCCAATTCGCGGATCGTAAAGAAATGTCGGCTGCAATCGAGATGCATTCCCCGGTACGAAAATCGCGGAGCATCGTTGATCCTGACAGCAGGGATGGAATCCGCAGTATACGCCCACTGCCGCAAGGTTTGAAAGGCATGGATCAAACCATTCAGATCTGCATATTCTACATGCATTTGTCCGGGCTTGATCTCTAAAAAATAGGCTTCTGGCATCAATTTAGGCGACTTGCACAGATCGATCGCTCCTTTTTCTGAAACAGCCAAATGAATTTCCAGCTCCCGCTCGTACACTTCGTGAAACAGTTCAACGATTGCTCGTGCATCATCACCAGGAGGCAATAAAATGGTTCCGCGACAAGAAAAACTGCCAGCAAGTGGGGTTAACTGTTCCGGCTCCGGAAAGATCCTGCTGTGTTGCGACCACGCGTTTGTAGCGGCCAAGGTCAGTAAAAAAAACAGTCGTTTCATTGTTTTTGAATAAATTGAACCAGCTTTTGGAGCACTAAAAAGTTGATTGTTTCCGATAGATCGCCGTATTCCGACACCATGCACGTATGACAATGCTGCAATAAATGATTCAATTGGGGCAAGATTTCGACAGTTGTGCGCGACTTCTGTTTCTCGCTCAAAGCCGCATTGAAAGCCGCAGCGTGAGTTTGCGGATTTACTTGTTGATCTTCTCCTCCGTACAAGGCGAGCGTTGGAACAGACAGCTTTTTGATGTACGGAGCTGCATCAAACAGTAAAAACTCTCGTCCCCATTTGTTGTTCAACAAAGCCGATGTTCCCTGAATGAATTGTTCCACCCCAACAGCTGTGGTATCTAGGGCCCCAAGCGGCGCTTTTTTCGCCATACTTTGTAAAAATACGCGCAGATTGATCGCACAACGTGCGTAGTCATTTTCACTCAACACGCGATGAGCAGCACCATCAAATACGGATGAATTCCAACGTGCGATCGAATCTCCCAAACCACTTTTCAAAGGAATCTCATATTGCTGCTGCACCAAAACCTGTCGGCCCGTAGTTGCGATGGATGCTAAAAAGATCATGAAATCCACCTTTCCCTTTCTCTTGGATTCTGCCAGCAAAATATGCATTCCCCCTTCAGAATGACCCAATAAGCCGACCGGATTCTTTTTGAATGACTTTTGCGCTTTGAGGTAGTCGATCGATGACCACACATCACTTGCAAAATCACTAACGCCTGCTTTCACATATTCGGCACTCGAACGTCCAGTTCCACGATCATCGAAGCGAAAACTTCCAATTCCATTGCGAGCCAAGTGATCAGCGATCACTAAAAACGATTTATGACCCAGTAAATTACAGTCGCGATCTTGCGGACCAGAACCGGAAGCAAAAATTACAATTGGAAAATTGCCGCTCGCATTTGACGGATAAGTCAATGTACCAAAGATCTGGGTGCCATCCTTTTTATTCTGAAAACTTAGTTCCTCTGTTTTATATGGAAACGGTGCTTTCGGTTCTTGTGGGCGCAATACTACTTGTTTTACTGCCAAGTTTCTGGTGAACAACACCTCCCAGGTTAATCCGGACTGCGTCATTTTACCTGAAAGTGAATCACCCGTTGGTTCATACATACCTTTGAACTGCAGACCGCCCAGTTTCCACGAAAACGACAGTTCATTTCCGCTTATAACCACCTCATCGCAGACAAACCTGTTCTTCCCGGGCAACTCCGGATTGATCATAAACACCTCATTTTTCTCTGCAACTATTTCCAAATCCATCAAAAAAGATTGACCCATGACAGTAAACGCACTGTGCCAAATGCCATCCATAGCAGTTGCATGTTGAGCTCTGGCAGGAAAGCCAGCGAAAATCGTTAGCAAAAAAGCGGCGCACAGCTTTCGAAAAGTCTGGCAAGCAAAATAAGTGTTTATCTTTACGTGCATGATCATTTTTTTGATGGTCAATCCAATCACTCAATGAGAAAATCGAAGGTAATGGAAAAATTTCGTTTCGTCATCCTACTTGGCTTGCTTGCCTACTCGGGAGCCCTGTTTGCGCAGAAAAAAACCTTAGGACCGGAAGTGTACAACGACTGGAAAAAGATCGGCGATGTACAACTCAACAACGATGGATCTTACGCAGCGTATACGATCAAACCACATCAGGGAGATGGCTTTTTGTACTTAGTGAACACAAGTACCGGAAAGCGCGACTCCATTGCTCGTGGCGTAGAACCGGTTTTTACTGGTAATGGAAAATTGCTCGTTTTCAAGATCACACCGGGATTTGATACGTTGAGAAATGTGGAGCTCAAGAAGATCAACAAGGACAAATGGCCGAAAGACTCGCTGGGAATTTGGTTCGTAGGAACGGATTCCATCTTGCGTTTTCCAAAGATCAAGGAAGTGAAAGTAAGTACTGAGGGTGAATTGGTGGCGTTCTTATCAACCGGAAATGACTGGCCTAAAAATTTCTTAAGCAAAAAAGAACAAAAAAAGGAGAAAAAGCATGAAAAGAAGCATGGTCCCGTTAAAACAGATGGGAAGCTTTTGACTATTTGGTCGCCAACCTTGCCAAAACCACATCATTATCGCCATGTGCAGCAGTTTGAGGTGGCAAAAAATGGTAACTACGTGGCTTTCGTAGAACAACAAAAATTTAAAAAAGACTCCGTGCGCTTGTGTTTATTCAATGCTGCCGCACACAACGTTTGGAAAGCGGATCGCCGTAGTGTTGAATTTTCAGGGATCACCTTCAGCACTTCAGCAAACAAACTTGTGGGATTGTCCTCCGTGGATACCAGCGAGAACAAGCGTTGGAACCTGTTCGAATTAGCAACAGAAAAACCAGAGCTTACTGTGATCTTTGATACGACGCAACGTTTTGAAAATGGTGATCGCGTGCTTTCAAAGAATTACCGTCCGCGCTTCATCAATGATGATTCAGATCTGCTGTTTGGCGTTTGGGATAAACCGGAAACTCCTGAAAAAGACACGCTTTTAGAAAGTGAAAAGGTGAAGCTTGACCTGTGGCATTGGAAAGACGATCGCATGCAACCGCAGCAATTGAACGAATTGAAACGCGATCAGAACAAAACCAACCTGCACGTCTACCATTTTGCAGATAAGAAAGAAGCGCAATTGGGTCGAGATAGCTTGGATCTTTACGTTCCGAATACCAAGTATGCGATCACCAGTATGTTGGCCTCTTGCGAGGATCAATACCGTTATCAAACATGGCACTCGCCAAACCCGGCAAACTATTACCACATTTCCTTGCTGGATGGAAAGGTAACGCCGTTACGTGATGCTGTACTTTTTGGAACCAGTCTTTCTCCGGATGGTCGCTATTTTGCTTTTTGGAACGAAAAAACTCATCATTATTACGTGTTTGATGTCAACGAACCGACCGAACACTGCATGACTTGCGATGTGAAAACGGGCATCTTAGCAGATTTGAACGGCATGCCAACGATTCCGGAGCCGCAAGGATTGATCGGATGGAGTGCTGATAGCAAAGGCTTGTTGA
>CAYRVL010000019.1:14281-27377 GCA_964427665.1 uncultured Fluviicola sp.
ATTCCGGAGCCGCAAGGATTGATCGGATGGAGTGCTGATAGCAAAGGCTTGTTGATCCAAGGTGAACGCGACATCCTGTACTACGATATCGCGTCAAAAAAGACCTCCTCGATCACTTCCTTCTTACGAACGGATGTCAAAGACACGAATTATGCTTATAGCCTGGTAAAGTTGAGCAGCGATTCTGCCTATTACCATGCGGGTAATCTCTTGTTGACACAATTCGACAAAATCACGAAAAATATGCGGGTGTACAGTGCCAAAGGAACGTTCCCAATGTTGAACTACACCCTGTTGAGCGGTTCAGCACACAATTACGTCGGATTCAAGAAAGCCAAGGCGGGAAATACCGTATTGTTCCAGCGCCATTCGAACATCGATTATCCGGATCTGTTTGCAACCCAACAAAATGGCATGGCAGAAAAGCAATTGTCCTTTACCAATCCACAACAAAGTGATTACAACTGGTCGCACGTGGAATTGATCCGGTGGAACAGCTATGACGGCATTCCGTTAGAAGGATTGATCTACAAACCGGAAAATTACGATGCGAACAAGGAATATCCATTGCTGGTTTATTACTACGAACTGTATGCAGACGAGATCCACAATCATTATGCGCCCAAACCAACAGCTTCGATCATCTTCCCTACAGAATATGCTTCAGCGGGGTACGTGGTGTTTATTCCGGATATCCGTTACAAGCCGGGACATCCGGCGAACAGTGCCTATGATTGCATCATGAGCGGGACCGATGCCGTATTGAAAAAATATCCGAATATCGATCCGAAACGCATGGGCTTGCAAGGTCAAAGTTGGGGTGGATATCAAACAGCACAATTGATCACGATGACAGATCGTTATGCTGCCGCGATGGCCGGAGCTCCGGTTGGTAACATGTTCAGTGCATACGGTGGAATTCGTTGGGGATCCGGTTATTCCCGTCAGTTCCAATACGAGCACCAGCAAAGTCGCATCGGGAAAACGATCTGGGAGGCGCCGGAATTGTACATCGAAAATAGTCCGATCTTCCACTTGCCAAAAGTGAAAACGCCGTTGATGATGATGCATAACGACCAAGACGGAGCTGTTCCGTGGTATCAGGGAATTGAGTTGTACACCGGACTTCGTCGTTTGCAAAAACCGGTTTGGCTCTTGAATTACAATGGCGATGATCACAACTTGATGAAAAATGCAAACCGCATCGATTTGAGCATCCGCATGCGCCAGTTCTTCGATTATTACCTTTTGGGAGCTCCGGCACCGCGCTGGTTATTGGAGGGAATTCCGGCAATGGAAAAAGGCAAAGAAATGCGTTACGAGTTAATGGATGATAAATGATCATACGATCAATCAAAACGAAAACGCGACCTATTGTTGGTCGCGTTTTTTGTACATCGTACAAGTTGCACCTTTCTTCAACTGATGGATATCGTTGCTAGCGAAAGGTAAGGTTTTCGATTGCCACAAAGCAGTTTCAGGCATCTCAGAACGAAAGATCGAACATTCCTGCAGCAGGATCTTTGCAAAAAGAACAAACACCTCCTTTCGTCTAACATTTCGGAATTTTGAGGCAACAAAAAAACCTTCCGCAAAACGAAAGGTTTTCAATACTTAAAAAATATTCCAATTACTGGATGTATACCGTTTCTTCAGAAGTTGTTTCTTGTTCTACTTTGATGATCCCGTTACCCGAAGCTCCATCTTTCGTAGCAATGATATCCAGAACAGCAACACCGGCCTGACCCAATTGGTACACGTCGTTGAAGTTAAAAATAGCTTCACCGGAACCGTTCGTTGTGGTAGTGTCCATCAAAACAACCGGCTTGTAAGGTGGTTCAGTAGACGTTCCTTTCAAAACGACCTGAGCACCGATCACAGGCTCATTGACAGAGTCACGAACATACACCTTGGCGATCGTATCTTTTTTCTTGCGACATCCGGTAGAGGAAAACAGCACACCTGTTCCAACAACAGCGAATACCAACAAGGTTGACGAGATTACTTTATTCATGACAGTTGAATTATGGTTCTAGATAAACAGTTTTAACATTCACGATGTGTGCACGACAACGTACATATTCCGTTCCGTAGCTTGTGTTCTTGGAGGCAAGAATATCGAAATAACCGGTTGACTCATCGCCCTCCAGATTATCGAAGAACTCATCCATTTCGAAATAAGCGAAACCGGAAGTGTTTGTAAGCACGGTGTCCACGTACTCTGGTGTTGGCGGATTGGACGTAGGATCAGCAATGATCACCACTTTTGCTCCGGAAACCAATTCGTTATTCGCTGAACGGACAAATACTTTTAAAACCGATGGATCTTTGTTCTTACACGCGTTAAGCACCAAAAGCATGGCGGTCAACGAAACAAAGCCCAAGGTTCTGATTAAAACTGTCATAGTACTTATTTTCAGTTGTAAATATAATCTTTTTATGCATTATGCTCAAAATCCCCACTTTTCGTACTTTCGCAGAGAATAAGCTCTACCTTTAAACTGTAATCTTCTCAAAAAGGTTACAAAACGCGAAAGGTAGTTGTCAATCAGACGTAAAATTGGGAAAAAGGTTGGATTTAAGGATACTATGAAAGCATTAATTGAACAAACACGAAGCGCCATTGAAGATTTCGCGATTACGGACGCCAATTCACTGGAAGCATTTCGCATTCAGTTCATCGGTTCCAAGGGAAGCATCAAGCAATTGTTCGGTGAATTGAAATCGGTTCCGAACGAAGAAAAGCGCGCCGTGGGTCAATTATTGAACGATCTGCGCTTACAAGCAGAACAAAAATTCAACGATCAAAAAGAAAAGCTCGAGAACGCAGGAACGTCAGACAATCAGATCGATGTTACGCGACCGGGCGAAAATTTTGTGCTTGGATCACGTCATCCTCTTTCTATTGTGCGCAGTGAGATCATTCAGATCTTTGAACGCATCGGGTACACGGTGAGCGAAGGTCCGGAGATCGAAGACGATTGGCACAATTTCTCTGCGTTGAATTTCCCACCGGAACATCCAGCTCGCGATATGCAAGACACCTTCTTCATCGAAAAAGGTGAACAAGAAATGGCCTTGCGCACTCACACTTCATCGGTACAAGTACGTGTGATGGAAAATGCCGCTCCGCCGATCCGCACAATCTCTCCGGGACGGGTGTATCGCAATGAGGCAATCTCGGCGCGTGCACATTGCTTCTTTCACCAGATCGAAGGCTTGTATATTGATAAGAACGTTTCTTTTGCCGATCTCAAACAAACTTTAGATTATTTCGCAAAATCGTTATTTGGAGAAAAAGCACGTATTCGTTTACGACCATCTTATTTTCCATTTACCGAACCTTCTGCAGAGGTAGACGTTTCCTGTACGATCTGTAATGCGAAAGGATGTAATGTGTGCAAATACACCGGTTGGCTCGAGATCTTGGGTTGTGGGATGGTTGACCCGAATGTTTTGGCAGCATCAGGCATTGATCCAGAAGTTTATACAGGATTTGCCTTTGGAATGGGTGTTGAACGCATCGCGCAATTGAAATTCAAAGTCAACGACCTGCGTTTGTATTCCGAAAACGATATTCGCTTTTTGAAACAGTTCAATGGCGTAAATTTTTAAGTCTATGGGATGGTTTTCTTCTTCCGGCGCTGGTTTTCCCTGGGTAGAATTGACCCATGAGGATCAACTGAAGGAACTGCTGGAACAAACTGCTGAAAAACCGGTATTGTTCTTTAAACACAGTACGCGCTGTAGTATTTCCTCCATGGCCAAAACACGTTTTGAACGGGAATGGAAAGGGGATCCGGAGGCCTGTACCTGTGTGTACTTGGATCTGATCGCTCACCGCGATGTGTCCAATGCACTTGCCGAAATTCTATCCGTCACGCATCAAAGTCCGCAAACTATCCTGGTTCGCAACCACGAAGTGATCCACACGGCTTCACACAACGGCATAGACGCGCAAGAAATCAGTCAATTTATCTAAAGACAACATGAAAAGAATTGTCATTATCGCACTTTTATTATTGGCAGTTGGAGCATTCGTTCTGTCACCGTTACTTACGTCCAAATCCAGTTCAGAACTGGCCATCGCACGCTTGAATTTTGTTGGAAATATTCAAACGGTTTATGGGCGCATTTTACCAGTAAGTTTTAAAGTTCCGGAAGGTATTACCAAGGTAGAATTGATCTACAACGACTCGCTGTTCCAACAATGGTTGGCGCCTAAAGGCAGCATTCAGTTTCCATTAACTCCATCCATTTACGGCGTTGGAACAAAATCGATCGTGTTGCGCTCATATTTGCAGGATGGAACCGTTCTTGACGATAGTCGTTTGATCCGCGTTGTTTCCGATGTAGCACCGAAACTGAACAAAGCAGTCATCGTTCAAAGCTACCCACACAGCACCGAAAGTTACACCCAAGGTTTGGAATTTGATGGCAATGTGTTGTATGAAGGAACGGGAGATCCGGGACAGCAAGGTAAAACTACGGTTGGTCAGGTAGATCTTTCTAAAGGAACATTCACAGCGATCAAAAACGGATTGGACCACACGTATTTTGGTGAAGGGATCACGATCATGGGCGACGAACTGTTTCAGTTGACCTGGAGAAACGGCAAATGCTTCGTGTACGATAAAAACACGATGAAATTGCTCCGCGAATACACCTACACCGGAGAAGGTTGGGGACTGTGTAACAACGGTCAGTACCTGATTCAATCTGACGGAACAGAACGTTTGTATTTCCGAGATCCCAAGAATTTTCAGGTGGTGCGGATGATCGAAGTGTACGACAATAAAAATCCACGTATCCTGTTGAATGAATTGGAATACATAGATAATCGCATCTATGCGAACGTGTACCAATCAAACACGGTGTTGGTGATCGAACCGGGAACTGGTCGGGTCTTGGAGGAGATCGACGCATCCGATTTGGAAAAAGAAGGAAAAGGTAGTGGCGACGTTTTGAACGGAATTGCGTACAACAAAGAAAAGAAGCAATTATTCATGACAGGAAAGAACTGGAGTAAATTGTTTCAGGTTTCGATCGAAGCGCGACCATGATTTCACCGTACAACGACGAATACTTCATGCGACAGGCCTATCTGGAAGCACAGAAAGCCTTCGAACTGGGAGAGATCCCGGTTGGAGCCGTCGTGGTTGTCAATCAGCAAGTGATCGCCCGGGCACACAACCTTACAGAACGCCTGCACGATGTTACTGCGCATGCCGAAATACAAGCCATTACGGCTGCTGCTGAATTTCTAGGCGGAAAATACTTGAAAGGTTGCACACTTTATGTTACGTTGGAGCCTTGCGTGATGTGCGCAGGAGCACTGTATTGGAGTCAGATTGACAAAGTAGTTTTTGCCGCACGGGACGAAAAACGTGGAGCAGGTCGTTTTCAGCAGGAGCTTTATCACCCGAAAACGGTGGTCACAAACGGCCCACTCGCTGCCGAATGTGCGCAGTTGATGGTCGATTTCTTCCAAACGAAACGGAATTAGTTCAAACCCCCTCAATTAGGAAAACCATCGAGCAACGATACGTTCCTTGCTTAAAAGCAAATCACCATTCATCCTTTTTTCCCTAGGAGGGCGCGGGTTTCCTGTATATTCGTTCAAAAGTCAAGAACATGAACGAAGAAATCGTGTTAGAAATTAAGGGCTTAAGCAAAACCTTTAAAAATGTAGAGGCCGTAAAACCTCTGGATTTGACCATCCGCAAAGGAGAAGTGTACGGTTTGCTGGGTCCGAACGGTTCCGGAAAAACAACCACCCTAGCCATGTTATTGGGAATTTTACATCCCACGAAAGGTTCGTATTCCTGGTTTGGAAATGGGGACAAGAACGAAAACAGATTGCGCATCGGCAGTTTGTTGGAAACACCAAATTTTTATCCGTACCTAAATGCCTACGACAACCTCAGAGTAGTTGGAAAGATCAAAAAAGTAAAAGATCTGAACAAACGGATTGACGAAGTGGTGGCATTGGTTGATCTAGAGGGACGCGGAAAACGCCCATTCCGGACCTATTCCTTGGGGATGAAACAACGCTTGGCTGTCGCGGCTGCTTTGCTTTCAGATCCGGAAGTGCTTGTACTCGATGAACCAACGAACGGACTAGACCCACAAGGAATCGTAGAAATCCGAAACTTGATCTTGGAAGTTGCCAAACAAGGGAAAAGCATCATTTTCGCTTCGCATATTTTGGCCGAAGTGGAAATCATCTGTTCCCACGTCGCTATTTTACACAACGGCGACATGGTCTACAGAGGCACGATGAAAGAATTGATGTCGCAAGATTTCCTATTTCGTCTGAAAGCTCCGGATATGAACCAATTAGAGCAATGCATCAGAGAAATTCCAGAGTTGGAGATCGTACAGAATGAATCAGAAGGCTTCTTGGTGAAAAGTCAGCACAAATTGGACGGCAGTAAACTCAACAAATCCTTGGTAGAAAAAGGCATTTACTTATCCGAATTGCATGAATACCAAAAAAGCTTAGAAACTATTTTCCTAGAAAAATTGAAAAAATGAAACAGTTGCTTTCCCTCGAATATATCAAGCTCAAGAAATTTCACGCCCTGAAATTCATCTTGCTGGGCTACATGATCGCCGTTCCGAGTTGGATGTTCTTCATGAACTTCTTTTTTCAATTGGAACCCAAACTGAAAGTGATCTTTACCCAAGAGGATCCGTTAACTTTTCCGCACTTGTGGAGTTTTATCACCTACAGTGCCAGTTTCTTCAACGTATTGCTGGCTGTAATTGTAGTGACCATTACCACGAATGATTTTCAGTACAAGACTATGCGTCAGAACATCATCGATGGCTTGAACAAACGGGATGTGATTTTCGGTAAATTCATTTTGGTATTTGCGCTCAGTGCGATCGCCACCACGTACACCTTTCTTTCCGGATTGCTGATTGGATCGGTGAACTCGACTCCAGCCGATTGGTACCAAAACGTGCATCTCATTCCCTTGTATGCACTGCAAACCCTGGGGTACTTTAGTTTCGCTTTTTTGTTTGCGATCATCGTCAAAAGACCCGCGATCGCCATCATCACGTTCATTGTTTACTTCCCGGTTGAAACCATCATTGGTCAGATTATTTCACGCGATCTCTATCAGTTTTTCCCATTGAAAGTGTTTGCTGACCTCACACCTATTCCCTTCTTCAAAGCTATTTTAGCTACGTCTTCATCGAATCAGGGTCGCAACATATTTGTACTCGATGATCAAACCCGGATCATCCTATCTGTAGTTTACGTGTTGCTTTTCTTTGTAGGAACTTATTGGATATTAAAGCGAAAGGATTTGTAAGAATCAAAAAAATTGGTAATTTGCAGTGCAAACTAATGAATTGCTACTATGAAACAAACACTACTTACCGCTGCGCTATGGTGCAGTTTATCAGCCTTTTCACAGGTCACACTTTTTCAAGACAACTTTCAATCGGGTGCCGGAAACTGGACTTTGAATACCGGATCGGGCGATAATCAATGGGTCGTAAATAGCGACTATACCGGATTGAGTCCGTTCATCATTAACACGCCCAGCCAACCGGGAACATTTACCGGCGGGACGAACTCCAGCTACTTGCATATTTATAGTTTGACTGCCTCCAGCATGTTAGGGATCAATAACGCCAGTTTCGATACGGGTTCTGCTTCCAACCAAAACGCGGAAATGACAACCGGCATCAACACAACCGGTTTTACAAATGTCACCTTGTCTTTTTGGTATTTATGCGCCGGAGCTAGCGGTACATCGTACGGAACGATCGAATATTCAACGAATAACGGAAGCACTTGGACTGGAACAGGAACAAACTATGCGGGTATTTCAGCATGGACCCAAACCAGTGTTACCTTACCGGCATTCAGCAATGTCGCACAGTTGAAATTCCGTTTCAAATGGCAAAACGGTGGTTCTGGATTGGATCCCGCTTTCGCGATCGATGAATTGACAATTACCGGTACACAAGGAAATACAGCCAGCATCGCCACAAATTCCATTACAACTCAGAACTGGTGTTACAACAATGCGATCAGTTTATCCGTTCCTTTCACTGTTACCGGAACCATGAACGCTGGGAACATTTACACAGCGGAACTGTCAGATGCCAGCGGTTCATTTGCATCTCCAACGGTGATCGGTACACTGAATTCAACCGGAACGGGAGCGCAAAACATCTTGTGTACTATTCCGGCAGGAACAGCAGCAGGTAATGGCTACCGCATTCGTGTGAACTCTTCGAGTCCGGCTTCAACAGGAACCGACAATGGTACAAACCTGGTGATGCACGACCTACCAGTGGTAAGTATTCTTGGAAATCCGTTGGACGGGACAATCTGTGCAGGTCAATCTGCAACCCTGCTAGCCAGCGGTGCAGTAAACTACATCTGGACACCCGCAGCTGGATTGAGCAGCATTACTACCGCAGCAACTACTGCAACACCAACTGATACCGTAACGTATTCGGTGATCGGAACGGATCAGAATGGATGTAACAACACCGCAACGTTTACCGTGAATGTGAACAATTGCGCGAGTGTCGAAGAAGTGAACTCCTTCTTTACGGTCTATCCAAATCCGGCAACTGATCAGTTATTTGTAAGTAGTCATGGCGACGCTTCGGTTCAGCACGTGCATGCCATTGCTGCGAACGGACAACGCACGACCTTATCATACGCAACATCCGGAATCAACATCTCTGAATTGGCTCAAGGAACGTATACGTTAGAGATCCAGCACACAGCCGGTATCTCCTACGTGCGTTTTGTGAAACAATAAAATACTCCTATCAAAAACAGAAAGTCGGTCCTTCGGGCCGGCTTTTTTTTGCAAAAAAAAGACCCTAGTTGGGTCTCTACCTCATTTGTCTACACGCAATTGAATGCGATCTACCTAAACCTAAAACTGCTTTGCTATCTAAAACTCTTCTGCAAATGGGCGAGACAAATTTAGGCAGCAGCGCGGGGGAGTTCTGTTAAGTAGGCGTAGTGTTTTTATAAACCTTCTGTAACCAAATCCGGGAAATAGGTTTCAACTAGTACTCCTTATTTTCCTATTTATGAAACGATCCGTTCTTTTGGCTGTTTTTTTGGCGAGCCTCTTTGCTGCAAACGCACAAAAACAGGTTGCCCCGTATACCTTTGGTATTGGTTTACGAGCTGGTTCTCAAAGTTCCACTTGCGGGGTCACGTTCAAAGGTTTCGTGCACCGCTTTACTGCTTTAGAAGCACATGTAGGTTGGGCCAACAGCGCACCGGCAGGAACTTTACTAATCCAACAACATTTCCCGTTGATGAAGTATCACCTTTTACATGCTTACGCTGGTTTTGGCGGACATTATACACACCGCTCCGGTTTCAGCAATTATACCGATCTACGCAGTGGAACAACCGTATACATCGATGGTGGTTCCGCTTATGGCGTGGATGTTATTGCCGGATTGGAATTCACTTTTCCGTCCTTTCCCGTTTCGATCAGTTTGGACTTGAAACCCATGCTGGAATTCAACCAGCAAAGTAGTTACGAGTTCCTGGTAGATAAATCCATCGGCGTGAAATTCGTGTTCTAAGCTGCTAATTGCCTACTTTTGTGGCATGCAAGACACGTCGCAAACCATTTGTGCTTTATCCACAGCTCCCGGAGTTGGAGCCATCGCGCTGATCCGTTTATCCGGAAAGGAGGCCCTGTCGTTGGTAAGCGCCTGTTGCGGCAAAGACTTGACGCTAGTTCCAACGCACACCGCTCACTTCGCACGTTTTCGCGACACATCCGGAAAAGTGCTGGACGAAGTGGTGATCACGGTGTTCAAAGACGGCAAAAGCTTTACGGGGGAAAACACGGCCGAGATCGCTTGTCACGGTTCTACCTACATCCAACAAATGATCTTGAAAACCTTGCTGGAGCGTGGTTGTCGCATGGCTGCACCCGGAGAATTCACGATGCGCGCTTTCATGAACGGGAAAATGGACTTGTCGCAAGCCGAAGCCGTTGCCGACCTCATCGCATCCGAAAGTAGCAAGGCCCACGAGGTAGCCATGAACCAAATGCGCGGTTCCTTCTCACATGAATTGAAGGATTTGCGCGAGAAGTTGATCCACTTTGCATCCATGGTGGAATTGGAACTTGATTTTGCAGAAGAAGACGTCGAATTTGCAGATCGTACCGAGTTACGCGCATTGGTTGACGAAGTACTAGCCTATATCACCAAGCTGATCCGTTCCTTTGAATTGGGGAATGTGTTGAAGAACGGTGTACCCGTTGCCATCGTCGGTGCACCGAATACCGGTAAGAGCACCTTGTTGAATCAGTTATTGGGCGAAGAACGCGCGATCGTGAGCAACATTGCGGGAACTACCCGTGACGTCATTGAAGAGACCTTGAACGTCGACGGGATTCTGTTCCGTTTGATCGACACTGCCGGAATCCGTGAAGGCGCCGACACCATTGAAGCGATCGGAATTGAACGCTCGCACCAAAAGATCCAACAAGCCAAATTGGTGCTGGTGATGAGCGATTTCAGTGAGCATGGTTCAATTGCTGAAGATCATTTGTCCATGGATCCGCAAGAAGCCATGACCTGGGCCGATCAATTGCAGGCGCAATATCCAGACAAACATGTGGTTGTGATTGGTAACAAAGCTGATCTGCGCAAAAACACCAACACGCAGATCATTTCCGGAAAAACGACCTTCATCCCACTTTCGGCAAAAACGGGTGAAGGCATGCACGACTTAACAGCCTGGTTGAGCGAGCAAGTGCTGGGTGATTTCAATACACAAACCGACACGATCGTTTCGAATGCCCGTCACCTGGAAGCATTGCAACGCGCTCAAAGCAGTTTGACAGCAGCTAAAAACGGTTTGGAAACCGGCATTACCGGCGACTTCGTGGCCATGGACATCCGTCAGGCCTTGTTCGATCTGGGCAGCATCACCGGTGATATATCTACAGAAGATCTACTCGGAAACATCTTTGCCAAGTTTTGTATCGGAAAGTAATACATCAAAACAACAACACCAAGATCATCATCTGGCTCATCTATATTCCAATTTTCATTTTTTGGCTGATCAAGAAAAAGCCTTATTCGCAGAAGCGACCTAATCGTCTTGGTCGAAAAGATACGTCGGGAGTCATAGATCGGTAGTGATTCGTCTTGTCACTGATTTTTTTCTTGCGCTACAAACAATAATACCAGCACTTCCTACCAAGCTCCATCCACTTTGGCAAAATAGTTGTAATTTGGTGGAAAATGCTTTTTGTCATGAAACGACTATTTTCCTTATTGACCGTTTTAGCGCTTGGGTGGAATGCATCCGCTCAGAAAACCCTGAAAATGCTGGTGCATGAAGTGCCTCAGAATTGTCAGCGCATGATGCCGCAACAATGTTTGAACGTAAAGATCAACGGGGCAAAAGAATGGGAACTTTTTTACGACCGAATTCAAGGATTTGATTATCAAGCAGGGTACAAATACGAGATCGTAGTGATCGAAACGCCGCGTCCGGAGCCTGTACCGGCTGACCTATCGAAATTCACATACAAACTTTCCAAGGTCATTTCCAAAAAAGCCGTTCCGGTTTCGGATGAAGTCGTACACTGGAAGATTGCGAAGATCAACGGAAAATCTCCCGCAAATGAGCACGTTTGGATCGGTTTTTCTGAAAATTTAGATCGTCTGAGCGGCCAATTGGGGTGTAATTCTTTCCATGGTGGCATAACATGGAATAAAAAGAAAACAAAAGTAACGATCGGTGAATTAGCCGGAACACGCATGTACTGCGAAGGAATGATGGACGAAGAAAAAGCCCTGTCGGATGCCTTGCGCAATCAAACGTTCAAATTGAGCAATAAAAATGGTGTTTGGACCTGGAAATCCAAAAAAACAACCTTGGAATTGGAAGCTGTTACGGTTGAAAAACCGGCAATCGAAGAAAAATCTCCTTGGGACTACTTCTCGAATAAGAAATTGGTCGTGTTGCAAGTGAACGGAACGTCGATTGGAGACATTCCCGCACATTTCATCTTCGACAACCGCTCGTGGCGCTTCGCCGGAAATAACGGCTGCAACCAGATCTCCGGTGGCTTTAACAGCGATGGGAAAACAATCAATTTCACGGAAGTTGTTAGCACTAAAAAGGCTTGTATCGATGAAAAGATCACGCGTGTGGAACGTGAATTGATGGAAATCCTGCGCATGTCTGGTCTAACCATCGATTTCGCAGAACGCGTTTTGAATGTCTATGACGTTACCGGCCGCTTGGTATTGATGATGGCTGTGAACGACAAGAAATAAAAATGATTAAATTTTCTTCACTTACAATCTGGTTTACGTTGCTGAGTCAGATCGTGTTTGGTCAGTGGAAAAACGAACTGGTCAACAACGGTTTTGAACCTCCATTCAAAACATCTATTACCAAACAAAATAATAGTTGTTTTCTTCAGTTGTTGTCAACAACCGTTGACGAAGAAAAGATAATAATTGCTGAACGAACAACTTACGACACAATTATAAAAACCAAATATTCGCCTGAATTTCCTGACGGATACATTGATACAATAGTAACTGAGAAAAAAGAGTTTGATTACGACTACAAGGAGGTCAAAAATACGAGTTTAATTTTGGTTGGCGGTTATCACTGTAAAGCACATCCTAAAGTTGAAATCCTTTTAATTGTTTCCGGAGAAACAAAAAAATACACTTACTACGGCAGCACATTTAAAGATAGTCGTGGAATATATCTTGTGCAGGATGTAACAAGTAATCCTGAATTTTTTAATGATTTCAAATTGGCATCAAAAATTAAAATAAGGGTTAACGAAGAATATTGTGAAGATGAATACTACGAATTCAGCATGAGCGGAAGCACAGCTGCACTGAATTATGTAATTCAAGAATAAAAAAATACGGGTCTTTCAACCCGCATTTTTTGTTTAGAATCCTAAGACCAAACGTGTCATTAGATGAATCCCGGCTTGGGGATAATAGAAGTTTTCTGTGGTCGTAGTGCCACCGTACATGTAGCTGTAGGTGTAACCGTTGTTCTCGTAAACTTCATTGAGGATATTGTTGACTTGAA
>CAYRVL010000019.1:27477-48345 GCA_964427665.1 uncultured Fluviicola sp.
CTGTAGGTGTAACCGTTGTTCTCGTAAACTTCATTGAGGATATTGTTGACTTGAACGCCTAGTTTCACATACTTGATGCGTTTATCAGAAGCACTTTCCAAGGTATAGTTTACTCCCAAATTATTCACCAAATACGCATCAATGCTGCGTGCACGATTGGAAGTATTATCTAGGTACTGACGACCAACATACTTTGCCGTCCAGCTTACTTCCAAATTGCGGATCGGATCATAGAGAATTCCCAGTCCGGCCACTACATTCGGCGAGAACGCCAGGTCCGTATTGCGGTGTTCAATAGCATATTGACCGCCATTGTCGTAATCATCTCCGTACTCCGTAAACGCAACTACTTTATTGGAACTTAGTGTCAGGGTTCCACTCAAGCTCAATTTACGCATGATCTTGTAGCCGGCTTCCAATTCCAATCCTGCACGGTAACTGTCTTTCACGTTGGTGCGCGTATATCCTCCCACGTCGTTGATCTGTCCTGTCAGGATCAATTGATTGTTGTAATCCATCCAGTAGACATTGGCACGCACCAATAACCGCGTATTGCTATAGCGGTATCCCAATTCGGTATTGTAAAGCGTTTCATGAACCGGCTTCTTTCCGCCAATCGGTTGACGGAAATCGTCGCGCACCGGCTCGCGGTTTCCAACAGCAAAACTTCCGTAGAACTGACTTTTGTTGGATAAATTATACGAAACTCCGGCCTTTGGATTGAAAAAAGAAAACGTTTTATTTTCGTTCCCTTCTACCAAAGTGCCATTCACTTCGGAAGTCCCCACGTAGGTATAATCAATGAAACGGTACTGCAAGTCACCATAAAAATTCCATTTCTTCCATTCGTAGGATGAACGCACATACGTACTCACTTCTGCTTTGCGCGCATTGTCGAAATAATAGCGATGACGAATGTCGCTGTTTGAAGCAAATTGCGCCCAGATCACTTCTCCAAAATGATCGCCGTTGTAGTTATTCGCAGCTCCGCCCCAAGTAAATTTCAACCCTTTTTTACCGATGTACTGCACCGAATAGATCGCTCCAAAGAAATGATTATCCAGCCACTTGCGACGGATCAGATCCGTGCTCGTGATCGTATCAGCTGTTAAGATCACCGGATCTAAACCGTAATCTGCCAAGTCCTGTCCGGCTTTGAACTCTTCGTAATATCCGCGACCGTATGTATAATGTCCGGAAAGATTCAAGATCCATTTTTCGGCCAAACGATGCGTGATGTGCAATTGGTAATGATCCTGTTGGTAATGGTCCACTTGATTGTCGTAGGTGTAATAATTGTACGCGCGCCCGGAATTCAACAAGTTTTCGCGATCTGCATCCGAAAGCCAGTTTCTATCGGCATAGGCCAACATGCCGGCCACATCGCCTTTCACGCGACTTTCAGGCGTTCCCCACCACGATTGGTACGTAATTTCTTTACCCACAAATGCATTGGCTTTGATGGAAGTTTTGCGCCCGATCCATTGTCCTTGCAGGAAGAACGACTTCAAGTTCGAGCTGGCACGATCGATATAGCCATCCGATTGAATGTTCGACAAGCGTGCATCGAAGTAAAAGTTATTTTGCAAACGACCGGTTCCCACTTTGATCGTGTTCTTCATGGTGTTGAAGGATCCGTAGGAATTGTCCAAACTGGCATACGCTTTTTCCTGCAGATTATCCGTTTTGATATTGATGCTGGCACCAAACGCAGCGGCACCATTCGCCGATGTTCCTACCCCGCGTTGGATCTGGATATCTTCAACCGATGACGCGAAATCCGGCATATTTACCCAAAATACACCGTGTGACTCCGCATCATTGATTGGAATACCGTTGATCGTCACGTTTGTGCGCGTTGGATCTACGCCTCGAATCCGAATTCCGGTGTAACCCACTCCTGCTCCGGCATCCGACGTGCTCACCGCAGAAGGTGTTTGTTCCAGTAGCAAAGGAAGATCTTGTCCAAAGTTATTGCGCTGCAAACTCTCTTTCGTTACTGTGGAATAGGTCATTGGATCTTTGTTCACGCGCGTTGCGTTCACGATCACATCTCCGATCACCGTTGCCGAAGGAATCAACTGTACGTAAATGTCGCCGCTTTTACCGGGTTCATACGTAAACTCGCGGGGTTCGTAACCGGGAAAACTCACTTGAATTCCGATGTACTCCTTGTCTTTGATGACAAAGGAGAATTTTCCTTCCGCATCAGTAGTTGCTTCAAAATACGTGTCTGAAACCCGAATCATCGCGCCAATGATCGGCTGTTTGAATTCATCTACGACGATTCCGGTTACTTTACCTCCGTCGTACTCTTGTGACCATGCGTTCATTCCGAACAGGATGGCCACCAAACCTAACATCAATCTCGTTTTCATTTTTAATAAAATAAAACAAGAACAAGGGGCTAATTCTCTGGTGAATAATTAGCTTACATAAAATTTGTCGTTTCATCTTCCCTACGCAGGCATTACCCTGACAGGTTCAATGGGTATAATCTCAGCCGTTGTTTAACAAACGGCACCCCTTTTGAGACGACGCAAAATTACGCGGAATGTGGATTGGAAAACAAGAAATGGAAAAAAAAATTATTTCGTCAGGATCGTGATGGTCTTTCTACCCTTTTCCGGCATGGTTCCAAAAACGATATCCCACAGTGGCGTAGAAACCCCGAACGCGCGATCGTGTTGCTGAAAATGATGGATCGTATGGTGCGTCCACCAAAATGAAAATCGCTTGGGAACGGGTTTCATGTGTACCATCCAATGAACGGTGATGTAAGCCAAATAACCCAATAAAAATCCCGGTCCAAAAACGAAAGCATGGGCGCCCATGATGGCATAAAACAGGAACATGAAGAGCGTTGCAATGATCAAACCGGGTACAGGCGGCAAAATAATGCGATCCGAATCGTGGGGAAACTGGTGGTGAATCCCGTGAAACAGGTATTGCAAACCACTGTCATAGGATGCATCGTGGATCTTGTGATAGAAAAAGCGATGCAGCAGGTACTCGGCGAGCGTCCAGCTCAGAAAACCGCCGATCAGATACATGAGCGCTTGCCATGCTGTTCCTTGAAAGACATACAAGTAAGTCAGGCTCAGTCCTACGGCGATGGAGCCATACAACACCGCGATGATCCATAATCTGGTTTTGGTCAACACTTCCAGAAAAGGTTGCTTGAAAAGTTTGGGAGATTGTTGGTTGGGGTACACACGGAATTGATACCCTGATTTTTCAGAAGACATTGTATCCATTGTGATCGATTTAATTCCTACAAATGTATGCGAATGCCTTTTTTACTCCGAAAAACAAACGGTTAACAAACGTTAAGTGAATTCAATTTTGATCAAAGAATCGGATCAGTGCTTCGACAGAGCTGTCCTCTAGCGTTTTGTAGACGGAAACTCCTTGTTCACTCAGAAAACGGGCGGTACTTTTCCCCCAAGCCACGACACGCGCTTCAGTCGGAAGATCATGCACATGCAGGAATGCCCGTGCGTTACTGGGACTGGTGAACACATACCAATCACACGGTTGGATCTTCACCTCTTTTTCCTGTGTTTTATAGACTATTGTTTCTTGTTTCTGCGCTTCCGGAATTTGACCAGAGATCGTCTTTAAGGATTGATTGGAAATGGGAAAAAACACCCGACGGCTACCCAACCATTCCCGGAACTCCAGTCCTACTTGTTGTGGATCAGCTGAAGTACGTCCGGCAAAAGCAACTTCTTTGCCCATACGTCGCAAATGATCCGCCGTTCCACTGCCTACGCAAGCCCAGGAAAAATCAGCATGTGGACAAGAAGCGAAGAAAAAATATGCAGAACGTGGAGAGGTAAAGAACACCACATCCGTTTCCTTTGGACAAGAAAAGAAAACTGCTTCGAAATCGATCAACGAATGGCAAAGAGTTTGGACACCATTTTGGGCACACCAACGGATCCATTCCGGACATGCATCGCTATCTTTTGACAGAAAAACGATCATTCCAGATCCTCTTCTTCCTCCGTCAGTAAAGCTTCCAATACCACATCTACCATTTCCAGATCGTGTGGTCCCTCAAATTCATACCATTGTGCACCGGCTTCCCATTCGTGGGCAAAAGCCACCAAGAGGCGACCATCTTCCGGACAATAAGCACCAAGCGGCAACTGACATCCACCTTGCAAACGATTCAGAACAGTGCGTTCCAAAGCGATCTGTGCTTGAATATCGATGTGGTTCATATCTTGCAGGAATTCGAACAAGGCTTTATCGGATTCGCGGATCTGTAATGCCAACACACCTTGTGCCGGTGCCGGTACGAATTGTTCCGGATCCAATACTTCCTCGTGCATACCTTGCAGATCGAGTTGCAAACGATCCAATCCGGCTTTCGCCAACAAGATCGCATCGTATTCTCCGTCCACCAATTTCTGCAAACGGGTAGGTACATTTCCACGCAAGTCTTTGATCGTTACATCCTCACGGAATCCGATCAACTGCGCTTTGCGACGAGCGGATGATGTTCCGACCACAGCTCCTTCTTTCAGGTTCCATAACTGGTTTGAATCCACAGCGCGCGGGTTGATCAACAAAACATCCGCTGGATTTTCACGCTCTGAAACAGCGGCAATGATCAATCCTGCCGGAGGCGTAGTTTCCAGGTCTTTGTGTGAATGCACCGCCAAATCGATCGTGTTATCCAACAACGCTTGTTCGATCTCCTTGGTGAAGAAACCTTTTCCTTCCAATTTATCGAAGCTCAGATGCTGGATCTGATCTCCCTGTGTTTTGATCACAGTAATCGTAACCTGTGCTCCAAGAGCTTCCAGTTGTCGTTTCACATGATTTGCTTGCCACAAGGCCAAGTCACTGCCACGTGAACCGATTCGAATTTCGCGCATAATGCTTTATGATTTAATCAAGATTTCTTTTGCCATGAGCATAGGCATACTCATGTATTTCTTTTCCATGTAGGTCGCGATCTTTTCAAGCACCTCCAGTGAATTTGCATCCAGTTGTTCGATCTCATTTTTGAACACTTCGTTAAATGCAACGGCTTTTATCTCCTTCACCATTTGAGGAACAGGGCGCATGGCCACTTCGATCTCGCGCATTTTGGCGATGCGTTTGAATTCTTCCAAAGCTTCCACCAGGATGGCTTCCACATTCGCGATCTCTTGCGAACGCTCTTGCAAATTGTTGTCAGAAATGCGTTGCAGGATGTTGATCGAAATTTGGCGGGTTGGAAAACGATCGTGCACCTCCTCTGAAATGTCGTTTGGCAAAGCCAGGTCGATAGTCACTTTAGGCTGCGTATCTCCCTGAAGCAAATGTTCGTAAAGTGCTGCGTTCACCGTCGCATGATCTGCTCCAGTACATGCCACCAAGATATCGAAACCTCCGGTGTAATTGGGCAATTCACTGAGTGGATAAGCATTCCCTCCCAATTCTTCGGCCAGGGTCTGTGCCTTATCCAAAGAACGGTTGAAGATCGCAAAATGATTCATTCCGTGCTTCTTCAGAAAACGGGTCATGGCTGTGTTCGTCACTCCGGCACCAACCACCAACACGCGTGCGTCAGGTGAAACATCCATGCTCTGCAAGCGTTGGTAAGCAATAGAAACAACAGAAACAGGTTTTTGCGAGATCTTGGTTTCGGTGTAAACGCGTTTGGCTGTTTCGATAGTATGGCGGATCAACACGCGGATAAAATCACCGGAAAGTCCTAATTCTTTCGATTGCTCGTAACTCTGACGGACTTGTGTAATGATCTCGCGTTCACCAACAACCAATGAGTCGATACTTGATGCCACTTTCAACACATGTTCTACCGCGTCGATTCCAGCCATCACAGCAGCGCTGGAAGCATAAAAACTGAGATCTTGAGCATCAAATTCCGGATACAGCTGCGCAAAAAAGTTTTCGAGAAAAGTCTGATCCACTGTTTCAGAAGTAACCAACAGGTATTCTACCCGGTTACACGTGGATAGAAAAAGTACTTCATCGATATGCAGACTTGCTTTTACTGCTGAAAAACTAGTTTGTTGCATTTCGGCAGCAATGTGCAAACGCCCAATATGGGCAACATCTAAATTGCGGTGCGTGAATGCTACTGTATGAAACTGTTTTATCACGTGTGTACTTTTGCTCTAGCTACGTACAAAATTCGCTATCGGTTCGCACAATATTGTCAGAATTCTGTCAGAAACACTAATTTAGAATGGTTATAAACAACTTGCTCTTTGTGTGTTCATAACTCCTGAACAACATGAAAAAACGAGGCTTTTGAAAACCAATCACTTAACAGATTGATGGCTATTTCGGTGCAAGTCGTAAATGATTCCATCCGACAAGCCAATCTTGGGAACAAAGAGTTCTTTGGCTTTCAATTCTTGCATACAGAACCGGAAAATTTCCAGCGCGGGAACGATCACGTCCGCACGATCCGGTTTCAATTGGAATTGATCCATACGCTGACCTACAGAAAGTGGTTCCAAAGCCTCATGTAAACTTTTCAGTGCGGTTAGTTTTACCGCTTGTTTTTCTTTCAATCCCAACAGTTTATGGATCTTATTGATATTTCCTCCTGTTCCGTAAACCATGTGTGGATCTTTCTCTACGTATGAATTGATCCAGTCTTTCAAAAGCTTCCATTCCTTTTTGTCGACCTTTCCTTTGAGCATGCGAACTGTTCCGATATCAAAGCTTTTTGCAGCGACGCGTTCTCCGTGTTCGAACACATTGATCTCGGTAGAACCGCCCCCCACATCAATCACCAGGTATGGCTTTTCGCGAGCAATGTCCAACAAAGCAAAGGTTCCAAAAATGAGTCGTGCTTCTTCATCACCGGTAATGATCTCAATCTCGATCCCAGTCTTTTCTTTCACCAATTGGATCACCTCTGCCCCATTCGACGCATCGCGCATGGCACTAGTAGCACAGGCACGTAAAGCTTTGACACCGAATATCTCCGAGATCAACCCAAACGCTTGCATACTTTTCACGAAGTCAGAAATTTTCTTGTCAGAAAGTTTTCCGCCATCAAACACCTCTTCTCCCAAACGCAGCGGCAAACGGGTGTAAGAAACTTTTTGAATATAGGCATGACCGTTCTCGTGTTCGATCATACCTACCAACAGACGGGCAGCGTTGGATCCAATGTCGATCGCAGCGTATTTTTGGGACTCTTTCACGGTGTTCGAAAATAACAATTTCTTGGCTTGGGTCTAAAAAAAGAATGGTCTTCATTCGCTTTTAGACGCGAGAACGAGAATAAAATAAATAGACATACCTCCGAAGAGCATATTTTTTTGTTATTTCGAGGGAAAATGAACCCGCCGGATATGCCGCTTATTTTTCGCATCCTGTTCCCATTGAAATGCACGTGTATAGTGTTGTTGATGAACAGCGTTGCTTTCTGCCAAACCACGGAAGAACGGGTTCAACTGCAAAGAGCTATCAAACACTATCAAGCAGGCGAGCTTGAAACGGCTCGGGGTCTGTTGAGATCACTTTCTTCTGTGACGGCTAACGCTGAAGACACATTTCGGATTCAAGTGTACAATAATTTAGGAAATGTGTATGCCGATCTTGGTAGGAATAAAGAGGCTGTTCAAGCATATACGCAAGCTTTAACGATTGCCTCGAACACGGAAAATCGCATTGAAATTGCAAAAATCCGCAAAAATCTAGGTGCCGTCTTTATGAGTTTGGGTCGTTTTAATCAAGCTGAAACGTATTATTTACAAGCTTTAGAAATTGCTATCGACGAAAAGGATCTCATTCTCCAAGCTGATTGTTTAAATAACCTCGGAACGGTTTACGAACAAACTGCTCGATTGGAACAAGCCAAGGAAGCCTATTTTAATGCATTAGGGATCTATAGCGCAACAAACAAGCATGGAAATATTGCCATGGTGTCCAGTAATTTAGCTCTGGTTTTCAAGGCGGGAAACGAGATAGACTCGTGTATTCACTACAATTTGATCGCCATTCAGGCAGCACAAGACTTGAAAGACACCTGGATGGAAGCTGCAATAGCCAATAATCTGGGGAATTTGTACGGGGAACTCGGGCAAATTCAACAAGCCACGAGTTATTTGACGAGAAGTTTGCAATTAGCACAAAAGATCAACGCTTTGGAAATAGAGATCATGGCGCTGGAAAGCTTTGCGGATGCTTATGCCCGAGCGGGAGATTATCAAAAAGCCTTTGATTATCTTAAACGCATGCAACAGAGGCAAAACGTGTTCAACAATTTATCTCTTTCTAAAGAAATTGAAACACTGAACATTCGTTTTCAAACACGTGAAAAAGACCTGATCGCCCAGCAACTAAAAACCAAACAACGCGTAACCTTGTGGATCTCATCTCTGGTCATTTTTATCTTGTTGATCAGTGGTATTTTAGGAATCATTCTGATCCGCAAACGCATTCGTGAAAAACATTTGATTAACCTGCATGCCGTAACAATGGAAAGTGAAACCAACGCGCGCATGGCACTGGCCAGTGATCTACATGACAACATCGGACAAAAAATTGCCGTGTTATCGATGTATACGCATCATATTCCCGATCGTGCAGAACAAGAAAAGATACAAGGTTTTATTCAGAATCTCGGACAGGAAGTGCGCCAACTTTCTCACCAATTGGTTCCCGAGGCCTTCAAATTTGGATTGGAACGATCGCTTCAAGAATTGAAAAACGAGATCGAATCTACCTCAACCATTCGCGTGGATCTCGCTTGTGAACCAGGCGTGTTCGATAAATTTCCAACGAATACACACTTGAATCTATACCGCATTGTGCAAGAAACGATCAGTAACAGTTTGAAGCACGCACAAGCAACGCAGATACAGATCACCGCGAAACAAGCCGGAACACACATAGAACTGAGCATTCAGGACAATGGTCGCGGATTCGACATCAAAAAACTACAGAAAAGTGAAGGTATCGGTTGGAAATCTATTGAGGCACGGATCCAAACGCTAGGTGGTTCCTTTCAGCTCGCCTCGTCGGAGACCGGTACACTGCTCACACTAAAAATTCCGTTTACAAAACATGGATAAAACACGTATTTATTTAGTCGATGACCATCAAATGATCTTGGATGGTATCAAGGCCATGTTCCGAGACGATCATACCTTGGAATTTGTAGGAGAAAGTACCGATGGTTTGCAGGCGCAAAAAGTCATCGAGCAGCGAGCGAAAGAAATCGATCTTGTGATCACAGACGTGAATATTCCTGGAATTTCCGGGGTTGAATTGTGTGCCTACATCAAACAAACGATTCCACATATCCGCGTGCTGATCATTTCGATGTATCAGAACAATGCGGTGATCACCGAAGCATTGATGGCAGATGCAGATGGTTACCTGCTGAAAACCGGAGGGCAAACGGAATTCGATCAAGCGATCAAACGCGTCATGGATGGTGCTTCCTACTACTCCGAAGCGATCTATCCCATCATTTGGAAAGAATACCAAAAAGAACGAGAAAAAGAACAATTCTTACAACAACTTACCAGTCGGGAATTGGAGGTGCTGCAGCTCATCATTAAAGAGTACACCAGCACGGAGATCGCAGATGCGCTTTGTATCAGCAAAAAAACGGTAGACAATCACCGCCAAAACCTCTTATCAAAGACGCATTCGAAATCTACGATTGGATTAGTAAAATTTGCACTTAAAGCAGGTATTACCACTATTTAATCATTCAATCCCTTTCAAATTTCCACGCTTCGAAAGACCTTAGTTTTCCATTGGGATAAGCGGTGAAACAGGTCAATCGAAATTTTCTATTGGATAGTTTTTCCATGGTAAAAGTGGCTATAACGGTAACAAATCCTGTCTCCGAATCTTGATTACCGAACCCCAAATTCTTGCTATCTACGGAAACCCACCAGATATTCGCAGCATCCAGGGCCATTCGAATCGTGGATCCGTTGAAATTTTGATAGTTGGAAGTAATCGTTTGTCCAAAAGAATTGTTATACATCAGATCGTCTGTGTAATGAAAATGAAGCAATCCGAGGTCGCTCACCTCAGCACTTGCCGAATCACTGCCATCTGTAGCATAGTGTTGAATTTTGGCTTCGGTAATTTTCCAGGAACCTGCCAAACGGACCGTTTCTTTTTTCGGAGAATATTTAAAGCATGCCGAAAGCGACAGCAATAAAAGGATCAAAAAACCTATTTTCATTCGTGATGGGATTTAAAAAGGATATACGTAAGTCCGAAGTCAAACGTAATATGGCGATATGTCTCTGTCATGGCATCATCTACTCCTACAAAACCGCTTGTAAACGCACTTTTTGGAAAACTGCTGCCAAAGGTTCCGCTAGTTGAGTAATCAAAGCTTCCACCGCCATACTTTTTTGCTTGGGGGAAACAACTGAGATCGAACGATATTCCCCATTTGTCATTGATCTGATACCGCGTCATCAATCCAACGCGTGCGGTCATTTTAAAACTGGTGTAAACACCACCATACTTATTGTCGGAACCAAAGCTTTTCTCCCCATTTTCATATTGAAAATAGGAGCTCAAATTCATGCTGCAAATAGTCATGTTCACATGCGGATTCCAGGTAAGCTTTCCCTTGCCAAGACGCGCACCTATCCCCAAATCGAACAGATACGTTTGAAAATAAAAATGGCGTTCTTGATCTTGGATCCTTGCTTTGGAATCCAGTGTTCGTATAAAACCTGCGGAAAGGGAGGAATAGAACCAGTTCATTCGAAATCCGGAACCGGCATAGTAACCCACTCCCAAGGGATTGAAGCGGAGCTCTTTCGTTAATAGGTCGTTGTTTTGCTCATTGTACGAATCAACAAACGATTTGAATTCTTTGAACTGTAAGACCGATACCGTACCACCGCCAAAAACATCCCATTCCATGTCTAATTGGGCACGAAGCGGAAAAAGTTGCAGAAGCAACATGCTAACTAGGATCCATTTCATAGGGCGTATACGATTTGCAGGGTATTGTTCCATGAATTCAAATTAAACAAGTAAGTGTTGTAGTATAAACCGCGATACACCTCGCTGAGATCGTTGAACACCCAGCGATAACTGGACACATACTCCAGTTTTACGGATTCGTTCTTCCAAAGCAAAATAGTCAATCCAAGACCAACAGAACAGTTCATTGCCTTTGATTTAGGAGTCATTTTTCCGGAAAGAAAATGCAAATTCCAGCCCATCGGCGCCATTTTTCGATTCGTTGAATCGTTTTCATAACTATACCCTAATTTGTACCGTTCGAAACCCATGATAGCACTTAAGCCAATACGCTCATGCGGGTTGTAGGTAAAATCCATGTAGATACCGCCAAACTTGGATTTTACCCGAAATGTTTCCGTTACATTGGTTGACAGATTCGTCCGTTCTCCGCCGGAAGCATTGGTTGCGCCTAGAAAATAAATGCTCAATGAAGTACGGTCATCATTCAGGGGTGTCCGAAAACCCAACTTAA
Source organism: uncultured Fluviicola sp. (assembly GCA_964427665.1). Classification (GTDB taxonomy): domain Bacteria; phylum Bacteroidota; class Bacteroidia; order Flavobacteriales_D; family Crocinitomicaceae; genus Fluviicola. The sequence continues at coordinate 38,942 of CAYRVL010000019.1, forward strand.
ACCCACGATTCCAGCGATCATAGTTCATCGTATTCTTGATCGAGTACTGATCAGTACTTGACTGGAAATAGATCACCTGTCCGGCCTCCACCATCGTTAGATCCCATCCATTGTTGAATTGTGCGGAATAATTATGTGGTGGAGACTCCATGTAGGTGTATCGGCCCACATTGTATCCTAAAATAAGTTCGGTTTGTGCCGGTAATAGCGACCAGAAAAAGGAACAAACCAATGTAATTATGCCTTTTTTATGTTTCATACATGCTGCTTATAATACCTCCTTGTTTTTCATTTGCATAAACCAGATGCATAGAAACTCCCCTTTTCAGCTGTAAAGGTGTACATTTTAATAAAGAATCCCATTCTAATTGGTGTACTAGGCTTTGGTTAGAAAAAGTTGATCAGAAAGAGCTTCAAGACCGGTGTGACCGTGGCTAGGACACTGCTAAAATTGGGGAAATTCCATGATTCGTCTGGAATCTTGATCATCAAGCACCATGATTTTGTTGTATTGATAAAAATTTTGATCCATAATTTGCCGCAATTCGGTGCCTTCTACGCGTAGTTTGGACGCGCCTTCTCTCCAACAAAAAACAAGCCCACTGGGTATCGTATTGATCGAGGAAAAAGTAAAGTCTCCATTCATGGTGTACGCATTGTCCGTGTTCCATTCGAAACCGTAAGTTCCGAGAGCAGTTAACCAACCGGTGTAAAAATGATCCGTATTGCTTTTGTTCGCCAGAAACATCCCGGAAAGTGCATGTGAGTTGTTGCGGTAGACGACATGCATTCCGTTCAGTTGAATCGTTGTTATGGTTGGATTGGAATAGGAATACTGTATCTCGCCGGTAAATTGCATATCATTCCAACTTAAATCCGTTAACTTGATGGTAAATCCTGTTGGATCATTGAGCGTATCCCGAATGGAGGTGGAAAAACCTGCCACGATGGAATGAACGTAAGGATTATTTTCCTTTTTATAAAACCGAAGGGTGTCATAGATCACGGTTCCGATCGTGTCGGCTGTACGAACCACCGCTCCTTGATTAAAACCAGAACCACCCCGATTCATACAGTCGTGAATAGCAACCAATTTGGTTATCAATTCCATCGAACCATTTTGCAACTGCAAGGCAGCTATTTGTGCTTCTGAAAACACGGATAGGCGCTCTTTTTTACAGCCAATCACCAACAGTGCACAGATACAGATCCATTTATTCATCACGCAGCTTTTTAAAAAGTGCCACATTCATGAGAACTCCAACACGACACGCAAAATTAAAATCCAGGTAATCCTCTGATTTGTGCGTAATTCCCGGAAAAACGCCCATTTGGGCAAAAAATCCTAAGTGCAACGGTCCGGTATATTCCATTTTAAAATTTACTCCAAATTTCTTGTGTTTAAATTCTGGAGAAAAGCGTATTTCCCGGTCTACAAAAAAGTTGTACGGATTGTACACGCCGGTATTTGAAAAGTTGGTCGTTGGTTGATACATAGCCTCCAGCGTCATCAATAATTGGTTGTAGCGCTTTCTTTTCTTTAATAGTTTTATATCGAAATCATCCATAACGGATTCCAAGTTTTTGCCATCATTTAATAAAATTTGAAGCACCGTGATTCCCAGCACATAAGTTCGTGCCTGCGTAAGCACCTGAAATTGATCCACGTCCAGCACATTTCCGAGGGCATCCGTCGGATACTCATCCGCAGTAAAAATGATCTTTTTGTATTCTTCACGGTCCAAGATGCCTGCATGAAAGGCCAAACCAGACAAGCCGTCTTCTTTCTTGTTGCTAATAAAAATTCCGACTCGTGCACCGTAACTCATCGTGGATTCCGTCACCTGATGTGCCGTAATACGTGCATTGTCGAATTTATACTCCGCCTGCAGGTACAGCGGAAAAAAACGGATGACGGATTGAACCATATAAGGATGGTTCAAATTCATGATGTCAAACTCCTTTCCGGCAGTTAAGCCGGCATAAGTGCGACCGGTTTGAGCATTTACCATCGCGGGTAAAAACACGAGTAACAAATAGAATAACTTAATTTTCATGTTGCAGGGATCTCAATGCGATCAATTTCTTTTTGATCCGATTATAGGGAAACATATAGGCTACCGAGATACTCTTCACGTTTGCAAGGTTTGCTCTGAAATAGCGATTGCTTTCGAAGGAAATTCGGATAGCTCCTGCTTCAAGGGAGCAATACAAGGACAAAAAAGAGCCGTTTGAACCAAATTTTGCATGATTCGCACTCGTAGAAAGCAAGGTGTAGTTGGCGTTATACAGACTATCCGCGAACGCGCGACCATTCTCATGAACGTAACGCGGTGAAGAAACACGGGCAAATCCAAAACCAATTCCTCCAATGATCCGTGTAAATTTTCCTTGTCCTCGACCTACTACAGCATCTTTCCCCAGCGTGGAATAATAAAGTTCCAGCAAATCCAGCCCTAGACGAGCTTGAAAACGATGACTCAAGTAGTAACCCGGATTCGAAAAATCCTCTTTATTCACTTTTCCCAATGGATCTGGTTTCGGATTGCTGATCGTCTGTGGATCTTCCACGGTAGAAGCAAATCCGATCTTTCCGTAATCATACAAGAAATCCGAAGACATCACACCCCCACGCAAATAATAGCCAATCCCGTATGTCCGCGTTGGTCCCGCATAGGCATGATTCTGAAAACTAAAATGCGGACCGATTGCCGCCAATGGACCCACCACTGTCGCATATCGATCTAAACTATACGGAATTACTTGGGTGTAATCATGTCGATAGGTCGTTGTAACAATGTAATCTCCTTCTTTTTTTGACGTCGTCGAATAGTAAGTCCCACTCATGGTTTTTGTTCCGGAAGCACTACCGATGTAGACTTTTTTTGCATCCAACAAGGAATACAAGGCATCTGCAGTAATACCGATCTCAGGAAGCAATGAAAAACGCTTGACACCCGGTATTTCTGTACCAAATTTGAGAAAGGATGACATTTTAACATCCATGGCGAAAAATGGGAATTGCAACGAAGCTCGTGCGCCAATTTTTGCAGTATATGCCGACAAATCACCTACTTTAATATTCCCGATGGAGGCATGAACAGATGGAACAAACAACACGCCGTGTAGATCAAAAAGTCGCTTTCCTATACTCCATTTCTTGATGTTCACAGTACCTCCAAAAGACAATTCACGTAACGGAAGTGTATCCAATCGATTCGTCACAGGGTTGTGCACACTCATTTGGGAGTGCATCATTCCGAACGTCAGAAACTGAGTTTGATAAGTAATAGTCCTTGCGCTATTCTCCACGCGGTTGTTCGACTCCAAAAAAGAAGCCGGTGTATAGGCCAATGTCACTCCTGCGATGATCTGGTCTTTGGACTGCAACAAGTTTGGTTTGATCCTCGAAGCCGTGTCTACTTGAGCAACCACTGCTGCCTGATCCGTTGTCAAAAACGCAATGAATAGAAAAAAAAACAGGCGTATTTCGATCTTGCCAAACATGCTATAATTCTTTCAACGAAAGTAATTAACCACGTAGCACACCGAAATAGGTATTTATACCCATTTTCTGTGGGTACAAACACCTGTAACTGTTTAAACGCTGATTAAGCCAGAGCTATTTGAACCGCAATCACCGTATCTCCCTCTGCTTCAATGTCTGTCACCAAACCTTCGATCGGATTCGCACTGAACTGCAATTCGTTCGCCAATACTTCGTCGCAGATGAATTGTTTATTCAGCTCAGCTGCTTGTTGAATGATCGCTGATGTTTTCAAGGTCAACACGATGCGGTCTGTTACTTCAAATCCGGAATCTTTGCGCAAGTTCTGTACACGGTTCACCAATTCACGCGCAATTCCTTCCATACGCAATTCCTCTGTGATCGTGTTGTCCAAAGCCACTGTTAAACCATTTTCGGAAGCCACCAAGAATCCCGGAATGTCTTCGGCGCGGATATCGAAATCGCCTAAATCCAAAGTGATGTTCTCGCCGTCGATCTCTCCTGACCAACCGTTATTTAGCTCAATTCCCGCAATTCCAGCTTGATCCAAGCCTTGAACCATCGCGGAGATCGCTTTCATTTGTTTCGGGTATTTCGGACCGATCGTTTTGAAATTCGGTTTGATCGACTTCACGAATACGTTGTTATCCGCATCCAGTAATTCCAGAGCCTTCACGTTCACTTCCGACAAGATCAGATCTTGCACGTGTTGAATATTCTTCGCAAACGCTGCATTCAAAACCGGCACCATGATCTTCTGCAAGGGCTGACGCACGCGGATCTTTTCCTTCTTGCGCAAGGCCAATACCAAAGAAGATACGTTTTGTGCGATCTCCATTTGTGCTTCCAAGTCTGTATCGATCCAAGCAGTATTCACTTTCGGGAATAAAGCCAAATGCACCGAATTCACATCGTGGCGCTTCGTAACGGTATTCAAGTCGTTGAACAACTGATCCATAAAGAACGGTGCGATCGGTGAAGCCATGATAGCTACTGATTCCAAACAGGTATATAAGGTTTGGTAAGCCGCAATCTTGTCTGCTGTGTAATCACCTTTCCAGAAACGGCGACGGCACAAACGCACGTACCAATTCGACAACTGATCGCTCACAAAATCTTGGATCAAACGTCCCGCACGCGTAGGTTCATAACTGGTATACGCCTCATCCACTTCCTGGATCAGGGAATTCAATTTCGACAAGATCCAACGATCGATCTCCGGACGCTCATTCAATGGAATTTCAGCCTGTTCAAAGGAGAATCCATCAATATTGGCATACAATCCGAAGAAGGAATAGGTGTTGTACAATGTTCCGAAGAACTTGCGCTGTACTTCGGTGATTCCATCCACATCGAATTTCAAATTGTCCCAAGGCTGCGCATTCGTGATCATGTACCAACGGGTAGCATCCGGACCGTATTTTTCTAATGTTTCGAAGGGATCAACGGCATTTCCAAGACGTTTCGACATTTTCTGTCCGTTCTTATCCAACACCAATCCATTCGATACCACATTTTTATAGGCCACTGAATCAAAGACCATCGTTGCGATCGCGTGCAGCGTATAGAACCATCCACGCGTCTGATCCACGCCTTCCGCAATGAAATCAGCCGGATAGGCTCCGTGTTGATCGATCAATTCTTTGTTTTCGAACGGATAATGCCATTGTGCATACGGCATTGCACCGGAATCAAACCACACGTCGATCAAGTCGCTTTCGCGTTTCATCGCTTTGCCGCTCGGAGAACGCAAGATGATGTTGTCCACGTAATTCTTGTGCAAGTCTATCTGTCCGTAATTTTCTTTCGAGAAATCGTTCGGAACAAAGTTCTTCAACGGATTTTCAGCCATCAAGCCTGCCGCTACCGCCTCGTCACATTTCGCTTTCAATTCTTCCACCGACGAAATGCACACGCGCTCATCGCCATCTTCTGTGGACCAAATTGGAATGGGAATTCCCCAATAGCGCGAGCGGCTTAGGTTCCAATCGTTGGCATTTTTCAACCATTCTCCAAAACGACCCGTTCCGGTAGAAGCCGGTTTCCAGTTGATCGTATTGTTCAAAGCGATCATGCGTTCTTTGACGTCCGTTACGCGGATGAACCAAGAATCCAATGGATAGTATAAAACAGGTTTATCGGTTCTCCAACAATGCGGATAGCTGTGTTCGTATTTCTCGATCTTGAATGCTTTGTTTTCGATCTTCAATTTCAAGGCGATGCGCTCATCCACCGACATGTATGCCTTCAATTCTGGGATGATTGTTTTCAGTTTCTCGCGTTGAATGTTTAGTTCTATTTCCTTCTCCGCATCGGTCAAATAATCTGCTTTCACATACTCATTTGCCAAACCGAAGATCGGGTCGCTTACTTCAGGACGGAAACGCCCACGCAGATCTACTAAAGGAACAGGATTTCCTTTTTCGTCCAAAACCAACATGGCAGGAACACCTGCTTCAGCAGCAACTTTAGCATCGTCCGCACCAAAGGTCGGTGCAATGTGCACAATTCCGGTACCGTCTGAAGTCGTCACGAAATCTCCTGAGATCACTCGGAAAGCTTCCTCCGGTTTTTCATAAGGTAAAGCACCTGTGATCAGTTGTTCGTAACGAATTCCGACCAAGTCTTTTCCCGTGCATGATCCTAGAACAACAAATGGAATATTCTTTCCGGATTTGTCGTAGGCATTCAATTCATCCGCAGATTCCGCGGCTACAAAGCCTTTCCCAAAATGCTTACCGACCAATTCTTTCGCCAAGACAACCTGTACGCGTTCATGCGTGTATGCATTGAAGGTTTCCACCAAAACGTATTCGATGTTTGGTCCCACACACAAGGCCGTATTTGAAGGTAGGGTCCATGGGGTGGTCGTCCACGCGATAAAAAATGAATTTTCGGAAAACAATCCTCCCCCTTCACCCCCTCCAAAGGGGGAAACCATATCTTTCAAAATTTTAAACTGCGCTACAACCGTTGTGTCTTTCACATCGCGGTAACAACCTGGTTGGTTGATCTCGTGAGAGGACAAACCGGTGCCTGCAGCAGGCGAATACGGTTGGATGGTGTATCCTTTGTACAAAAGGTTTTTATTGTATAACTGACCCAACAACCACCAAACAGATTCCATGTATTTCGAATCGTAGGTGATGTAAGGATCATCCATATCTACCCAATAACCCATTTGTTCTGTCAAACGGTTCCAGATATCGGTGTAGCGCATGACGGCCTCACGACATGCTTTGTTGTAATCGTCAACAGAGATTTTCTTCCCGATGTCTTCTTTGGTAATTCCTAGTTCTTTTTCAACGCCCAATTCCACTGGGAGTCCGTGCGTATCCCACCCGGCTTTACGCTTTACTTGTTTGCCTTTCAAGGTTTGGTAGCGACAGAAAATATCCTTGATAGATCGCGCCATAACGTGGTGAATTCCAGGCAATCCGTTTGCCGAAGGCGGACCTTCGAAAAACACAAACGGTTCCGCTCCCTCACGGGAAGTGATCGACGCTTCGAACACTTTTTCGGCGTTCCATTTGTCTAAAACTTGTTTTGCCACGTTCGGCAAGTTCAATCCATCGTATTCTCTGTACTTGAGGCTCATCTAGTAAAACGATTTGTAATTATCTTCAATTCAAGCGCGTAAAGGTACTAAAAATGGCTGTTTTTAGAAGTCCTGTTGCACAAACAAAAAAAGGGTCCGAACCTTCGTCCGAACCCCGTACCATAACTAACAATCTGTTTAGAAGAGCAGAAATTATACTTTTCAAACATGTTAATGAACGATCAACCGTTTACTAACAGAGAGGTTATCGTCATGAGTAATCCGAAGAATGTAACAACCCGCCTTGGCGTTTAACCTAAAAGCGACTACCGTCTCATCTGAAATCTCTTCTTGGATGATATTTCCGGCAAGATCCAACAATTGAATGGTTTTCATGCCTGAAATTTTCTCCATATTGATTGTTACATTTCCATTTGTAGGATTCGGATAAACATGAAAACTAATAGACTTTTCCTCTAAAGAGAGAAAATTATCAGCTTTCATTTTTACCAAAAGGGCATCGAAATCTCCCGCAGATGTATGCGTGTGTAAAATTGAGTTTTGAATGATTCCAATTTGCTCGTAGAAATTAAAATTCACATACAAATCATTATTCAACCCGCTAATTAAGCCAGCGATATGAATCGATGCTGATAATGCATCTACACTATCCTGAAAAAACCATACAAAGTTTCCATCATTGTCAAGTTTTAAAATATATGTATCATAAGAACCAACTGCTTCAGCCGCATAATAACCACTGCCGGGATTTGCATCAATAGTGCCTGTAAACGTTGCAGAAACATAAGTATTACCCTGGTTGTCGACATGTAAAACTCTACTATCGTCTTCATCATCGTTTCCAATCACCTTTAACCATGACAACGCACCAGAAGCATTGATTTTACCAATAAAACGGTCTTCTTGTCCGGCAGAATAATACCAATTTAAATCGCCAAATTGATTGAATCGAATTGAATCCTGAAATTCACCGCTGATCATGATTTCATCATTCGAAAAGACTTCTATGTTTCGAATTGAACTGTAAGAAGGGAATTCTGGTTGTTTCGCCCAAATTAAATTCATTGTTGGACTATATTTGGCCAAGAAATTTCCATATCCAGATAAATTACTTGTGGTAAGTAGTGTTTCTCCACTACCTGGATCAACATCAATAGACGTGGTAAACTCGCTTGTTAAATAGATATTTCCATCATTATCCAGATCAATATCCCTAAGTGAATTCTGACCCAAGCTCCCAATTTGATAGGCATTGATAAATGTCCCATTTTCTGTAATGAACATGACATAAGTGTCTTGAGATGCATCCGATGTGAGTTGATAACTAGTCCCTTCATTGTCGAATTCGCAGGTACCGGTAAAATATCCGCCAACTACTACACCTTGTGGACCTACACAGATGCCTTGAACACGAATATCATTACCTGTTAAATTTCTCGCCCATTGGAATTCGCCATCCGCATTTAACTTTAAAATATACGAACTTAAACCCACAGGAATCAGTTGTTCCAAACCTGTTCCAGGATCAATGTCCATAATGCCGCCATAATTACCAGCCAGATAAATATGGTTACTATCATCCACGGTTATTGTGTTTGAATAATCGAACTCGATACTTCCGAAGGAAACAGCCCAGATAAGATTGCCCGTTGTATCATACTTTGCAAGAAAAACATCCCACCAGCCGTTCGAAGTTAACTCTGTAACCCCAGCTCCTAAGTCAAAATCGACTGTGTTCATAAAGGTTCCGGTCACTAAAATATCACCGTTGTTATCGATGATCATCCTAGAAGTTCGATCATCTCCAATTCCTCCAAATTGCTTTTCCCACAAAATATTCTGTGAAAAAGCGAATACAGGAAGAACGACCAGGATCATGGACAAAAAAATGGTTCTCATATTGATTATTTTTGATAAAGGTATTGTAAATCACCACAGTAAAACATGATTTTTGTCATCATTCTCCTTACTTAAGGTACTAAAATCTTGAATAATTATGATCGAATAAAACATGAAGGGTGATTTAGTGGGATCAACTATAACAAAAAAAGGGTCCGAACCATCATCCGAACCCCACACCATAACTAACAACCCGTTTTGAAAGAACTGATTTCTTCAAAACCTGTTTCAAGTATGAAGATTGCCGTTGTTGGGATTTCAAAAGGACAATAAAAACTAGGACAACAACTCAAATATCCCATCAAACAATTCCGCGAAAAAGGAAAGAATGGTAAAAACCAAAAGCACCAGCAAAACCACCGAAAGAACCAACAAGATCTTGCCAACTACCGGAAAGACAAGACCTAAAGCTACCAATCCAACTAGTACGGTCCAAAA
>CAYRVL010000020.1:0-11717 GCA_964427665.1 uncultured Fluviicola sp.
CAAACAGACAACCGATAAGGCCAAAATGATAAAAAGGGCAGCTATGCGTGTCACTGATAGACTTTTTACAAACATAAGGAAATTCGATCGTGTTGTTGGTCAAAAAAACGTTAAGCGAAATAAAAAAGTCGACCGGAAAGTCGACTTCTTTTCAAATGTAATTTTGACTTACTTCAACAACTCGATTACGCCAGCTGCGCCTTGTCCGGTTCCTACACACATAGTCACAATACCGTATTTTTTGTTGCGACGGCGCAATTCATTGATCAATTGAACGGTCAATTTAGCTCCGGTGCAGCCCAGCGGGTGGCCCAAAGCAATGGCACCGCCATTCACATTCACGATATCCGGATTCAAGCCTGCCTCACGGATCACGGCTACAGATTGCGAAGCAAAGGCTTCATTGAGTTCTATCAGATCGATGTCGTTCAAGGTCAAGCCGGCCTGAGCAATCGCCTTCGGAATAGCATTTACCGGTCCGATCCCCATGATTCGCGGTTCCACGCCAACAACGCTGTAGCTCAACAAACGCGCGATTGGTTCGATCTGCAGTTCTTTCACCATTTTTTCTGACATCAGCAACACGAAGGCCGCACCGTCGGAAGTCTGTGAAGAGTTCCCAGCGGTTACCGAACCTTTCGCATCGAATACAGGTTTCAATTTCCCCAACGCTTCAAGTGTAGAGGCACGCGGACCTTCATCGGTATCAACGGTATATTTTTTTACTTGTCGTTTTTCGTTCTCGTCCAAGAAAATGTGTTCAACTTCAATGGGAACGATGTCCTCTTTGAAACGATTTTCCGCCAGAGCATTCAATGCTTTTTCATGCGAACGAAGCGCAAAAGCATCTTGTTCCTCACGCGATACGCCGTATTGATTGGCAACTGCTTCAGCTGTGAGCCCCATTCCCCAATACCAGGTCGGATTTTCCTTTCCTACTTTTGGATTGGGAACAATGCGCCAACCACCCATTGCCATTACCGACATGGATTCAACACCACCTGCGATGATACAATCGGCCATTCCGGTTTCAATTTTAGCTTTCGCGATAGCGATCGTCTCCAAACCGGAAGAACAATAGCGATTTACAGTCATTCCAGGGACTTTGTCTGTGTTCAATCCCATCAAGGAAACCAAGCGCCCCATGTTCAATCCTTGTTCTGCTTCAGGTGTAGCATTTCCAACGATCACGTCATCGATGCGTTCTTTGTCCAATTGCGGCACGCTAGCCACCAAGTGTTCGATCACCTTCGCTGCAAGGTCGTCTGGTCGCACAAATCGGAAATTTCCTTTCCCTGCTTTTCCAACTGCTGAGCGGAACCCCGCTACGATATATGCTTTACTCATTTTTTTTAGATTTTAAGATTTTATGACGTCAGGACATTAGGACTGACCAATGTCTTTACGTCAAAATCTAATTATTTATACTTCGTTTAAAAGCGCCAATTTTTAATTGCAGATCGTTTGTTTTTTCTATCAGATTCGATGTAGATAAATTGAAGATCTCTTCTGCTAGGATAAGTTGAGTTTCTAATTCATAGGATGATGAAATAGCAATATTTAGGAAATGGCTAAACTCCTTATTCGAGGTTCTACCCGATCCCTCTGCAATATTCGAGGGTATAGAAAGAGCGCATCGGTTCAATTGAGAAATAAAACCAAATTTTTCGTCAGTAGGTAATTGCGAAGTAAGATTGTAGACCTCCTTGACAATTTCCATTGCCTCTTTCCAAATTTTTAATTCTCTAAAATTATGTGCCTTCCCCATATTTATTGTCCTAACGTCCTAACATCCTAAAGTCTTAATGTCCTAATATCCTAACATCTTAACATCCTAACATTCTACTAATTCCTCAAAATCTTTCCTGTTTTAACCAAGCTTTCCAAGCGCTCAAGCGTCTTGCGCTGCATGCATAATTCTACAAACGCTTTGCGTTCCAGATCCAGTAAATATTGCTCCGAAACCACCGTGTTTTCGCTTAAATCGCCACCGCACATGACCCAGCCGAGTTTTTCTGAGATCACTTGATCGTGTTCCGACATATAGTTTCCGGAGAGCATCGAATTTGCGCCGACGTAAATGATTCCGAGACCTTCTTGGCCGAGAACTGTCACATTTTTCTCGCGTTTTGGCGCGACGTATCCTTTGTCGGATAATTCCAACGCCGCCTGCTTGGCTCTGGTCAATTGGAATTCGCGGGAAACAATCACTTCATCGATTCCTTTGCGCAAATACCCCAGGTCGAATGCCTCGTATGCGGATGTCGATACCTTCGCTTGTCCGATACTCAGGAAGCGATCGCGCAAACGGTTGATCTTAATATCGCCGTCTTTCAATTCATCCGAGAAGCGTTTAGCAAATTCTTTGGATCCGCCACCGCCCGGGATGAGTCCAACACCGAATTCAACCAAGCCCATATACAATTCTGCGTGAGCAACCACCTTGTCGGCGTGCATGGACAATTCACATCCTCCACCAAGTGCCAAGTTATGCGGAGCAACCACCACAGGAATGTTCGAATAACGTACACGCATCATCGTGTCCTGGAACGCTTTCACTGCGAAGTTCAATTCATCGTAATCTTGTTCCACGGCCATCATGAAGATCATGCCTACGTTTGCTCCGGCCGAGAAATTTCCACCTGTATTCGAGATGACAAGGCCTTTGTACTCTTTTTCTGCCAAATCGATCGCTTTGTTGATCCCTTCGATCACACCTCCACCAATCGTGTTCATTTTGGTGTGGAATTCCAGATTCAAAATACCATCTCCCAAATCAACCAAGGTGGTATCGGTATTTCCCCAAACTTTGTTCGTTGACCGCAAAACGTCCAGTGAAACAAGGTTTTCAGTTCCAGGAATGATCACATAATTCTTGCTCTGACGATCATAGATCCATTTCTTGCCATTCTCAACTTTGTAGAAGCTGGTAAATCCGGCACTTTCCATTTCTGAGATCCATGCAGGAAGTTGTTTGCCCGCTTTTTGAGCCAGTTCTTTCCCTTGCTGGAATCCGAGTAGATCCCACGTTTCGAAAGGTCCCAGTTCCCAGCCAAATCCCGCTTTGATCGCATCATCGATCTTGTAGATGTCGTCTGAAATTTCCGGGATGCGATTACTCACATACGCAAACAAGCCACCAAAGATCTTGCGGTAAAATTCTCCAGCTTTATCCATGCCCAAGAACAACATTTTCGTGCGCTGTTTCAAATCCTCGATAGGCTTGGCCATTTCCAGGGTAGGGAAGGAGACCTTTTTGGCTGGTTCGTATTCCAACGTTTTCAAATTCAAGGAAAGGATCTCTTTCTTTCCAGATTCATTCGTGGTTTTCTTGTAGAATCCTTGCTTGGTTTTACTTCCCAGCCACTTGTTCTCTAGCATTTTGGTCACGAATTCCGGTAATTGGAAAAGTGCACTTTCTTCGTCGTTCGGACAGTTTGCTTTCAAACCATTTGCCACGTGAGCGAGCGTATCTAGTCCCACCACATCACAGGTCCGGAAAGTCGCTGATTTCGGTCTGCCCAAAACAGGTCCGGTTAGTTTATCAACTTCATCGATGGTCAGGTCGAGATCGCTGATTGCATGGAACAAGGCCATGATCGAATACACACCCACTCGGTTTGCAATAAATGCCGGGGTGTCCTTGCATAAAACAGTTTTCTTGCCCAGGAACTTTGCGCCGTATTCCATGTAGAAATCCACAATTTCCGGTGCGGTTGATGCTGTTGGGATGATCTCCAATAAAGGCAAATAACGGGGTGGATTGAAGAAGTGTGTTCCCGCAAAGTGTTTTTTGAAATCGTCTGATCTACCTTCCAACATTAAATGGATCGGAATACCGGAAGTATTAGAGGAAATCAAAGTTCCCGGCTTGCGGAATTGCTCCACCTTTTCAAAAACTTGAAGCTTGATATCTAAGCGTTCTATCACTACTTCAATGATCCAATCTGCTTCAGCGATTCGTGACATGTCATCGGTAAAGTTCCCGGTCTGAATCCGCTTCGCGAACGAGGCGTGGTAGATAGGGGATGGATTCGACTTCAATGCAGCTTGTAGCGAGTCGTTCACAATGCGATTGCGAAAACGTTTGTCGGTTTCTGATATTCCCGCTGCGATCTCTTGTTCGCTCAACGCCGCTGGAACAATGTCCAATAGGAATACTTCGCAGCCAATATTGGCAAAGTGACATGCGATCTGCGACCCCATGACACCGGACCCCAATACGGCTACCTTTCTAATGTGTCTATTCATAATTTGATCAGTTTATTCGTTCGTTACTTCCTCGTCCAAGGCATCTTGAATTTGTTGGACAACGGATTCGAAAATTTCAATGTGTGCTTTCGGTATGCGTTCGATGAGTTTATTGTTGAATTCAAAAACCACGTCGCGTGCCATGTACCGAGCTTCTAATCCTTCTTCAGTGAGGAAGATACGCACTTTTCGCTTATCTTTTTTATCTTCCTCTCTTCGGATCAAGCCTTTTTCTTCCATTGTTTTTAAGGTGCGAGAAAGACTAGTGGGCTCCATACCCATTCGTGGACCCAGCTGTGTGCTCGGGGTTCCATCTTTGTCAATGTGAAGGAGAATAAATCCAACTGACATGGAAATGCCGTGCGCTGCGGCTTGTTGATTGTACATGCGCGCCATCTTGTGCCAAGTAAGTCGGACATCTAAGTCCAGTAAGTAGTCTGGCTTCTTTTGCATAAAACCGATTTGATACGAATGTACCAAAAAATATTATGCATACATAGTAAAAAAGGAAAAATTACCAGGTATCCGATTTTCGGAAAACAGTGCCGTTGAATTTGGCTACCAGTTTTTGGTGTTGGTTATAAACGAGCGATTCGTAACGACCAATGCTTTTTCCGCAATTGATCTCTGAACAGACAACGCGCAGGGTGTCGTGTAATTGAACAGGTGCAATATGAGCAATGGAGGTTTCAATACTCACACATTTTTGTCCGCGGCTATTCGACGCAAAGGCCAATGCTGAATCCGAAAGGGCATAGGAAATACCTCCATGCGCAATCCGGTGTCCGTTCAGCATTTCTTCACGAACAGTGGCTTTCAATTCACAAGATCCTGCTTCTACATGAATGATCTCAATACCTAGCCATTGTGAATAGGTATCTTTTTCCATCATGTGTTGCACGATCTGTTCGGGTGTCATGCGTCTAGGGATCGGGATAAAAGTGAGATCATTGCTAAAACAACGATAAACAATTGAGTGGCTGTTTCGTCATCCAGGGTTACTCCATCTGCATCTTCCATCCCGATTTCCATGGCCATGAACTTTACAAGATCAGGTTGGTCACAAAAATCTTCCAGGATCGCCTCGTCTTCTTTTTCGAAGTATTCATCTAGCACTTGGAAGTAAGGCTCTTCAAATTCATCGATCATTTCATCGGTGATCGTTTTCGGATGCAACCCAGCCTGAGCGAACGCCTCCAAGATAACAGTGTAATAATAGATCAATAGGTTCTCCAAGTTTGGGTTTTCGTATTCGTGCGGTGCCGACATTACATATCCCAAAAGTACCGGCTGTGCGGTGGTTTGTGCCTCAGAAAGTCGATCCAACGCATTTTCGTCCAAACTATCTACTTTCTTGATCGCGTTTTCAACGTGTCCGATACTTACTTGTGCCATTTCTATTGATTTTTTGCAAAGGTAATGTAATAAAATAGCTTTGCTCAAAATGGCAACACTTTTGTTTGGATTAGTAGTATATTTGACTCATGACAACGTTTGATCAGGATTTTTTGGACTTTTTCAAGGAGCTTGCGGCCAACAACAACAAGGATTGGTTCGATTTGAATCGAAAGCGCTACGAGCAAAAAGTGAAGTTGCCATTTCAAAAATTCGTGCAGCATTTGATCGATGAGATTGCCACAAAGCATCCGAAGTTTCAAGAGCTAACTCCTTCGGAATGCATATTTCGCATCAATCGGGATATCCGTTTCGCAAAGGACAAATCTCCTTACAAACTCATGATCTCGGCAGTAATCGCTCCAAATGGGAAGAAATCGCAGGCAGTTCATGGCGTATATTTTGAATTGGGTCCGGAAGCGGTGCGGGTTTACGGTGGGATCTACGAAATCGAGAAGGAGGATTTACTTGCTGTGCGTGAAGGCATTGCTGAACATTTGGAGGAGTTTCAAAAGTTGCTCAAGGCTTCCGATTTCAAGAAGACCTTTGGAGAAGTGCGCGGAGAAAAAAATCGGGTGTTGCCGGCACATTTGAAAGCAGCGGCGGTTAGAGAACCGTTGATCTTTAACAAGCAATGGTATTTTGTGACCGAGTTTCCGGCAGAATTGGTATTGTCGCCAGCGCTTTCCGATACCATTTTGGATTGTTTCCGGATCGGAGAGCCGTTAGAATTGTTTTTTAATCAGTTTATAGATAGAACATAATATGAAGTACATGCGCGTCGCCTTGTTTGTCTTTTTGTCGTTTGGAGCTTTTGCTCAAAAACGCGAATTGACACTTTCTGAGTCCGTTTTGCAACAATACCGGGCTTTCAGGCCAGAATCTTTGACAGGTTTTTCCTGGATTCCAAATTCTGATAACTATGTATACGTTTCGGATAACTACCAAACGATGTACACTACATCAGCAAAAAAGAATACGCCAGAAACCTGGTTTACGATTCAGGATGTGAACAAAGCTTTGGGAGCTGAATTGTACAATTTCTTCGGGTATACCTGGAAGAATGCGGCTGAAATGTATTTGACGGACGGACAGAAGTTTTACGTGTTCAACACCCAAACGAAGAAAGGGAGTGTGGTTGCTGAATTGGGCGAGAAAGCTGAAAACGGAACTTTGGAGCCAAATACCGGTCATGTGGCATTTACCATTGCTAACAATTTGCATGTGCGCACTGCTGCTGGCGAAAAACTAATCGTGACTTCCAATGACGATCGCAATATTGTTAGCGGACAGTCGATCGCTCGTAACGAATTCGGCATCAGCGGCGGGATCTTTTGGTCGCCTAAAGGTAATCACCTGGCATTTTACCAAAAGGATGAAAGCGATGTAAAAAGCTATCCGCTCGTAGATATTACCCAAACTCCTGCAACCTTGATGGACATTAAATATCCGATGGCCGGTCAGGGATCTGAAAAACCGCGTGTGGGAATCTTCAACGTGGCAACGAAAGCTACTGTATACATTTCGCCTCGCGGAGCGAAAGATGATTATTTGACCAACTTGAGTTGGACGCCGGATGAGAAATATGTGTTGATCGCAGAAGTAAATCGCGACCAAAATCACATGTGGTTGAACGTGTACGATGCTGCATCCGGAGCATTCGTTAAAACGTTGTTTGAAGAGACGAGTGAAAAGTGGGTAGAGCCTGAGCATCCGGCATTTTTCCCAAGTGCAACCAGCAACAATTTCGTTTGGATCTCTGAACGCGATGGGTTCAACAACTTGTACTATTACAACATGGACGGTAAATTGATCCGCAAATTGACCGCCAATAAATTCGTGGCTAAAGACATCGTTAAGGCAATCAATGGAGGTAAGGAGATCGTATTTACAGCTACTGGAACAAGTCCGTTGAATACGCTTTATTATGCTGTGGATCTAAATGGAAAGCAACGTTGTTTAACACTTGAGGAGGGAACGCACAATGTTTCCATCAACGATGCCGGAACCATGATGGTAGACCAATATTCTTCGCACAGTGTGGTTGGTCGTTCCGAATTAAAAACCATCAGCGGAAAGATCATGAAAACCTTGTTGGTTTCGAAAAATAAATTGGCTGATGTAAAAATCGGTACGGCTGAGATTGGACAGATCAAAGGAAAAGATGGTTCTACGTTGTATACGCGTTTGATCAAACCAAGCAATTTTGATCCGAATAAGAAATATCCAGTTATGGTTTACGTATATGGTGGACCACACGCGCAAATGATCACGAATTCTTGGTTGGATGGTGCGAATTTATGGATGTATTGGATGGCTGAACAAGGTTATTTGGTGTTTACCTTGGATAATCGAGGTTCCGGTGAGCGCGGGGTAGCTTTCGAGTCGCAGATTCACCGCCAATTGGGAACTGTTGAAATGGAAGATCAGCTATCTGGGGTGGAATTTCTGAAATCCTTGTCGTATGTTGACTCAAATCGATTGGCAGTTCACGGCTGGTCGTTCGGCGGCTTCATGACCACTTCCTTGATGTTGCGACATGCCGGCGTGTTTCAGGTGGGTGTGGCTGGCGGACCGGTTACAGATTGGAAATATTACGAGATCATGTACGGCGAGCGCTACATGGATCGTCCGGAGCAAAATGCGAAGGGATATGAAATGTCATCGTTGTTTACACATGCCGGGAATTTAAAAGGAGATCTGTTGTTGATCCATGGTACTGTTGATGATGTGGTAGTTCCGCAGCACAACTACAATTTGGTCAAGAAATTTGTGGAGCTTGGCATTCAAATGGACTTCTTCCCGTATCCAATGCATAAACACAATGTTTCAGGAAAAGATCGGGTCCATCTCATCGAGAAAGTACTGACCTATATCCTTGAAAATAATCAATAAATGAAAATCCCGCTTCGGTGGGATTTTTTTTTGGAAAAACAAAAATATTTGATTAAATTTGACATGACAAAAAATGTCAACAATGAAAACATTGCTTCGAGATGCCCGGTTAAACAAGCAGTTGAAAGTGAAGGAGCTTTCAGCCTTGACAGGAATTGACCAAGCCTTACTGAGTAAGTTCGAGAACGGAGGGCGTTTACCAACGAAGGAGCAATTGAATCGATTGGCGCTTCACTTGGGAATTGGTCTGGATGCATTGACTGTTGCTTGGCTGAAGGAAAAAATCTTATCAGAATTGCAGTACGAACCTTTAGCGAAAGAGGCTTTGCAATTGGTTCAAGAAGAAATGGCTGAATATGCAGCAATGCGTCCAAATTACTCTGATGAAGAACTGGAAAAAATCCTCAGAGAAATAGATGTTTTGCAGCGCGAGCTAAATCAATTGCGCGCTTATGATAGTTATCGCATTGCCCAAGCTTTGGAATTGGAATACACCTTTGAAAGTAATCGCATTGAAGGGAATACCTTGACATTGAAAGAAACGGATCTGATCATCAATGAAGGCTTGACCATTTCCGGGAAATCAATGCGTGAACATTTGGAGGCGATCAACCACCAGGATGCGATTTTGTACATCAAAGAGTTGCTTGACAAGAACACCTCCTTGAATCAACGCGAGTTGTTGCTCATCCATAATTTAGTGTTGCGTGGAATTATGCCGAATTATGCCGGGAAATACCGCGATGTACAGGTAATGATCAAAGGGAGTGCACACATGCCCCCACAGCCGTTTTTGATCCAAAAGCAGATGGAGGATTATTTCATTTGGTATCAAGAGAATCGCAAAACCTTGCATCCGGTGATTTTGGCAGCTGAAATGCACGAGCGTCTCGTAACGATCCATCCATTTATTGATGGGAATGGCCGCACATCCCGCTTGGTCATGAATTTGATCTTGTTACAACATGGCTACGTTATCGCGAACATCAAAGGAGATTCCAATACCCGGTTGGAGTATTACACGGCATTGGAAAAAGCACAGGTTGAAGGCGATAAAACAGTTTTCTATCGCTTTGTTGCAACCACAGAGAAGCAATGCTTAGAGCGTTACCTTTCTATTTTAAAACAATAGTATAACGGCGGCAAGTCCTCGATATTTGCCGCTGTTTTTGTATATTTGGCCGTACTTTTTATTATGGAGAATAGCACGATGAAACCGAGTGAAATGGCAGTTACAACTTCAAAAGAAACGCTTTTGAAAGCTTTTCGCTTGATGGCGATCGCAAAAACGATGGCCGAAAAATACGAAGCGAACAAAGAAGTGACAGCAAAGTATGTCCATGCCACATCACGCGGTCATGAAGCCATTCAATTAGCGGTTGGACTTCAATTGAAGGAACAAGATTGGGTTTCTCCATATTATCGTGATGACAGTATTTTGTTGGGGATCGGGATGGAACCGCGCGAACTGATGCTGCAGGTTTTTGCCAAAAAAGATGATCCTTTTTCCGGTGGGCGCACGTACTATTCGCATCCTTCCTTGAATCGTGCTGGTTTTCCCAAGATTCCGCATCAATCTTCCGCGACGGGCATGCAAGCCATTCCAACAACGGGAATCGCGATGGGGATTCAATACAAAGAAAAACAAGGATTATCTGAAGACTATAACGGAGAGAATCCGGTAGTAGTTTGTTCTTTGGGAGATGCGTCCTGTACAGAAGGAGAGGTTTCTGAAGCTTTACAAATGGCTGCTTTGAAGCAGTTCCCAATCGTGTATTTGGTGCAGGATAATGGCTGGGATATATCAGCCAATGCGGCCGAAACGCGTGCGCAAGACATGACCTATTACGCTCAAGGTTTCCATGGAATTGAAGTTCGAACCATCGATGGAAGCGATTTTGATCTGTCTTATCAAACAGTACAGGAGGTTTTTGAGATCGTGCGTAAAGAACGACGTCCATTCATCATTCATGCGAAAGTTCCGTTATTGGGACACCACACTTCAGGTGTGCGCAAGGAATGGTACCGTGATGATTTGGAGGAAGCAGCTAGTCGTGACCCATATCCGAAATTGCGGGCATTGATCGAGCAAGTATCGGGTACTGCTGACGTGATCAATATCGAGGCAGAAGCCCGCAAGATCGTTGACGAGCACTATGAATTAGCTTTGAACGCAGAAGATCCAACACCGGACTCTGTAACAGATCATATTTTTGCGCCAACTCCAGTAACCGAAGAGGTGGGAGAGCGCGAGCCGAATGGGAAAAAGAAAACAGTGATGGTGGACAGCGCTCTTTTTGCGGTTCGCGAGATCATGGAAAAGCATCCGGAAGCACTGTTGTACGGTCAAGATGTAGGTGGTCGATTGGGAGGCGTTTTCCGTGAGGCAGCTACATTGGCACAGACTTTTGGAGATAATCGCGTGTTCAATACACCCATTCAAGAAGCATTCATCATTGGTTCTACGGTCGGAATGTCGGCGGTTGGCCTAAAACCATTCGTAGAGGTACAATTCGCAGACTACATTTGGCCGGGATTGAATCAGTTGTTCACGGAAGTGAGTCGCTCGAATTATTTATCGAACGGTAAATGGCCGGTAAGTTGTGTAATTCGTGTTCCTATTGGCGCATACGGTTCCGGCGGACCTTACCATTCTTCTAGTGTGGAGTCTGTATTAGCAAATATTCGTGGGATCAAAGTAGTTTATCCATCAACCGGAGCTGATCTGAAAGGATTGATGAAGGCTGCATTTTACGATCCGAATCCGGTGGTTATTCTTGAGCATAAAGGGTTGTACTGGTCCAAGATTCCTGGAACAGAAGGAGCCATGTCGATCGAACCAGATGAGCATTACATGATCCCAATTGGTAAAGGGCGCATCGTTCAGGAAGCAGATACTTCCATGATCGAAAAAGGAGAAACGTGTACAGTGATCACTTACGGACGTGGCGTTTACTGGACATTAGAAGCAGCGAAAAATTTCCCGGGTAAAGTGGAGATCGTTGACTTGCGTAGTATCAACCCAATTGACATGGAATTGATCGCTGCAAGCACCCGTAAACACGGAAAGGTGATGTTGGTAACTGAGGAATCCGTAGAAGCAAGCTTTACACTAGGTTTGGCAGGTAGAATTCAACGTGATCATTTCCAATTCTTGGATGCACCAATCTCCATTG
>CAYRVL010000020.1:11817-14488 GCA_964427665.1 uncultured Fluviicola sp.
GCAGGTAGAATTCAACGTGATCATTTCCAATTCTTGGATGCACCAATCTCCATTGTAGGTTCTGTGGATACCCCAGCAATTCCGTTGAACTCCACTCTAGAGGCTGCTTTGTTGCCAAATGCTGAGAAAGTGGGAACGGCTTTGGAGCACTTGCTGAACTATTGACTATTAACATTTCAAAGCGCATAAGTTAAAAAAGTGGTTGCTATGACCACTTTTTTACGTTGTACCTTTATGGTATAATTCGAATTATGCAGATTGGTTCCATCCACACCGTTGGAGATATTGCCCGATTTCTGGGTAGAGAAGTTGTAGGAAATTCCGATTTGATCGTAACGGGGATCAACGAGATCCATCGTGTTCAGCCCGGTGATCTGGTTTTTGTCGATCATCCGAAATACTACGATAAGGCGATCCAATCAGCAGCAACCTTCATTTTGATCGATAAAGTAGTGCCGATTCCGGAAGGAAAAGCCTTGATCATATCACCAACTCCCTTTGATGATTACAACAAACTGACGCGTAAATTCAATCCGTATCGTCCGCAAATGACCATGACCGGGGAGAATTGTCAAATCGCTGACAGCGCACATCTATCTCCCAATTGCTTTATCGGTCACGATGTGGTCATTGGTGAGAATGTGACCATTCATCCGGGCGCGTATATTGGTGATGGAACAGTGATCGAGGAAAATTGTATCATCGGACCGAATGCAGTGATCGGTCATTACGCATTCTACTACAAAAAGAAACCAACCGGTTATGACCGCATGCACAGTTGCGGTTTTGTGTATATCGAGAAGGATGTTGAGATCGGTGCCAATACCACCATCGATGCCGGTGTGAGTGCGGTCACGCGCATTGGTGAAGGCACGAAGATCGACAATCTTGTTCAAATTGGTCATGACACGGTGTTGGGTAAAAATTGTTTGATCGCAGCACAAGTGGGTATCGCCGGTTGTGTGACAGTTGGAGACTGCGTCACATTTTGGGGACAAGTAGGTGTGGCATCAGGACTGACCATCGGAGACGATGTTGTAATCATGGCTCAATCCGGTGTTTCGAAAGACTTGGAATGTGGAAAAACCTATTTTGGGAGTCCTTGTGGGGAATTCAAAAGCAAATTCAAAGAGTTGGCGGCCATGCGCATGCTTCCTGATCTCATCCAAAAAATGAAGTGATGTTGAAGGAACGTGCCATAGCGAATTTAGAGAATAGGTTGGAGCTGAATGAGTTCCGCCTGCAATCGCTATTGGAGATCACACGAGCTATCACAACCAACCAGTCTGTTGATCAGTTGACGCGCTTGTTCGAGTTCATAATGCGCGAACAATTGGGCTTCGATCGCTTCGTGTTGTTCAATAAGGAAAAAGAATGGACCTGTTTGTTGAAAGTGGGATTGAAAAGTAAGATCCGCGATATAGACGTCCAGTTGGAACTGACGCGTTTTCGGGAAATTACCGTGATCGAATCTTCTCATTCTCCGGTGATCAATGAATTTGACTTGGTCATTCCGATCTATCACAAGCAACAACCGTTGGCCTTCCTGTTAATCGCAGGTTTGGAAAAGGAACGCATGCGCCTATCGGAAACGATGCAGAATATGCAGTTCATCCAAACGCTGACGAATATCGTTGCAATGGCCATTGAAAATAAGCGGATGGCGCGTGAGGAGATCAAACGAGAGCGCTTGAAGAAGGAGTTGGAGGTGGCCTCCGAAATGCAAAAATTACTTTTCCCGAGCGATCTGCCTTCCAACAAACGCATGGATATTTCGGCGAAGTACATTCCACGTCACGAAGTGGGAGGTGATTACTACGATTTCATTCCGATCGGGGAAGACCGTTACGTGATCTGTATTGCAGATGTGAGCGGAAAAGGGATCAGTGCAGCCATGTTGATGGCGAATTTTCAAGCGACGATACGAACCTTTTATTCATCAGTTTATCAGCTGCAGCCATTTTCTCTCGAATTTTTGATTGAAGAACTGAATAAGAAAGTAATGACGAGTGCTAAAGGCGAGAAGTTTATTACGTTCTTTATCGCTGTTTACAATGCATCTACTCGGGTATTGGAATATGTGAATGCGGGGCACAACCAACCGATTTTGACCAATGGAAAAGAATATCGATTACTGGATATCGGAACTGTTGGCTTGGGAATGTTCGATGAATTGCCGTTTATACAAGTGGGTCGTGAAGAATTAGGTCCAAATACAACCATGGTCCTGTATACCGATGGTGTGGTGGAATTGGAAAATTACAAACAACAGCATTTCGAATTAGACCAATTAATACGCAACGTGCATTCTTTTTACCGCTTAAGCATGGAAGATATGAATAACATCATCTTTTCTAAGCTGGATGATTGGAGAGGAAGTCTCAAGCTTGTGGATGATACGGCGATCTTCTCCTGTCGTTTCTTTTAAAAATAAAAGGCCCCTTTCGGAGCCTTTCGATTATCTCATGAGGTACATTTTACCAAATTCTTCTTTGAAGTAAGTATCTGCACCGGATTGACGGTGTTTAATATCTTCACCATTTATCTTAGCTTTTACACGATACAAGTAAACGCCGTTTGCAAGAGGATCTCCAAATTCGTCTCGACCATCCCAAGCATACGATGTAATATTTCGTCCAATCGTAATTGGTCCCAATTCACCTTCTGTAAT
>CAYRVL010000020.1:14588-26483 GCA_964427665.1 uncultured Fluviicola sp.
GCCGGAATCCATTGCATGACGGTATTTCCGGTTGCATCCATGAATGGAATGCGTTGCTGAGATCCATTCGGATAGGTCAGGTAGATGCCGAAACGCGTTGTATCTGTAATGTCGTCCATGATAAGGTATGGATTTTCATCTTTCAAGGTGATCAGGATCTCACTATTTGGGTCGATGATGTCTCCATTCAGAATGTGCTTCCCATTAAAAGTCACGTCCAATATCGGGTGAATGTCGTCTCCGTTGACATTGAATTGCACTTGTGCTAAGTTGTTGAAATGATACTGCTCCGGTTGATCCGTAATAGTCGTTGAACCATTGATGTATGGATTTACCTCCATCCAAAGCAAATTGTATCCCGCAAAATCGAGTGATGAGAATTCAACAGTGTCTCGCAATACCTCACCTTTTAACAGAGGCCCTTGTCGCTGGTAAGGGATCTCGATGCGCTGATTGGCGTCGTTTTGCACCCAGTAATGAACCAGGAGCGAATCCATGTCGTAATCACTTACATTGCGAATGTCAACAGCGAAGCGGATCAGTTGTCCTTCTGTCAGTGTATCTGTTAATGGATCGAAGAAATAACCGATAGATCCGTCAATAGCAGCTTCTGGAACGGGACTGTAAAGAACGTGTAAACGATCGATTTGTGCGGGTGTATTGTAAACACCATCTTCGTTGTACATGTTGAGGCGAATGAATGGGTAATTGTTTGCGTCGATTAGTGCGTTAAGGTTTAGGATACTGTCATTTGGAGTAAAAAGCGTATCGATGGTCACTAAAAGTGATTGATTGATGTCGTAAGCCTTGATACGCAAGCGCACACTGTCTGCGGCCATTGGATCTAAAGAGTCGCGTTTCCAATAGACCGTTTGCCAGTTGAATGCTGGTCCGATGAAAGGCGTTGTTTCCTCTCCGATGTAGTCCATTTCATTGAAGTAGGTTTCTACGAAAACGTGTGGTCCATTTAGCGTAGGATCCGAAATGGTATCCGGATAATGTTTTTCCACAAGTGTAGAGGGGTCGCCCATTTTGAAGATCATTCCAAAAGGCTTTTGAGGTTGTCCGTTGTGCACGACTGTCGAACCCAAGTTTTGGAACATGTTGTACAAGGTTGGCTGGTACAGGTCCCAAAAGTTGTATTGTGTTTCCTGCGCGGTATAAATTACCACCCAATGACCATCTGGGATCTCATTTTCGATCATGTTTTCGAAAGCCGCCAATTGCACAGGGTCAGATTGAAGGAAAGCAAAGAAATTTTCCACACGCGGACGAGAGCATCCGCCTCCCTGCGTATTTCCATTTCCGAAGGCGTGATCAGGATTGGCAGTTCCGTAATTCGTTCCCCAAGGTTCCAAAGTAATTGGATCCAAAACCCCTACGTAAATTCCCGGGGCGCCGCAGAACAGCGTGGCATAGTCGAATAGATTATTGTCAATTCCCCACTGATTGAAATAAGAGGTGTTGTCATAAGCACGCAAATAGATCTGATGCTGTTGCCCGGTGTTGAATTCGCGCGAACGGTTTGTTCGGTTGTAATTCAAAGCTGAAAAATCATTGTTCTTGAACTGGAAGAAATGATCTTGTCCCCAGCCGCGTTTTCCGGGAATGTACTGGAATGAAAATTCCGACCAATTCAATACGGAACTATCCACAGCGACACGCCAAAAGTAGACTGTGCTATCGGTGCATGTAAGTGGGAATGGCGCACCGCTGGCATTCAACCATTGATCAAATCGCACTTGTTTCACGCCACCTAGTTCGCTTAAAGTGAAACGACGCAATTGTGGACTGTCGTACGTGTCTGTTGTATCCAACTCGAAGCGATACGTGCGCAAACCGGAAAGAGGATTGATCGTTGATGCTTTCACCGTGACCGTGTCGTAAGGTACCACCGCGTAATTGTACGGCCATATCGGAGAAATGCCGTCGATATTGAGAAAGAAATTCGTGCTTGCTGTATTGTTGCTAGTTTCTTCAAATTCCTCTTGATGAAAACTTGGAATGTCAACAGAAACAGTGAACTGGTTGATCCCGGCACTGATTTCCGGCTGAAGCGGGAATTTTTTTGAGATGGTGGTATCGTAATGTAAGAATGGCAATTGAATAACATAGACGCTATCAAAAGTTGTTCCCGGGAAATTTCGCTTGATCTCGATATTGACAGGAGACATGATTGATTGACCGATGTTTCGGATGCGCATACCTAATTCGATGCTATCGACATCCAAATTAATGGTGTTTGGTAATAACGAAAGGTCTGATGATTCGATAACGATCTCTGGTTTACGTGGCAAATTAATGCGGATCATTGGATCACCGTGCAATGCCATTTGTGAATAGGTAGATTGCCAAATGATGTCCTGTCCGGGGTATTGCAAGGATTGGATCGTTTTTTTGATTTGGAGTCCAAGGGGTAATCCGTATGATTTATAAGAAAAATGACGATATAGTTCGGTGGTGTAATTCCTTAAATAAGTATCGTATCCGATATACACGCTTGAAAGGAAACCAATAGCACCTTCGTTTGGAAGGATCACGAAGTTTTCAGATGTCGATGTTCCGGAACCATAGATATCCCCGTTATAGCATGAATTTCCAATGACTAGTGGATATTTTCCTTGATTGTTCCAGTTTGAAGGATCGTCAATGTTGATCTCAAAACCGTTATTTGAAGCGGCAGAGTGACCAAAGAAATTCATCAGTGCCACTCCATCGGATATGCGTTGCGTCACGCCGGCAACAACAGTTGGATCGAGAGGGTCTGAACTTGTCTTGAAATAATTCGTCACATTTCCAGCAAAAACGGAATCTTCGATCACATTTTTCATCGTGTTCATGTAGAACTGAAAACTGGATTGCTGTTGCGCATTGGATCCGCCGACAAAATGCAGGATCTGCTTTTGCCAGTTCATGTTGTTTTCAAAGTTGGCTCCATTCAATTGCTGCGCTGCTTCAAATTCGATGACTTTATTCAAGTATTCCGCTAGTTCTTCATCTGTTTGAGTAGAAATTCGACCGGTAGGAACTAAGGGATCCCACAAGCTACCCATGTAGGCGGAAGTAATTGCATTGTCGGCAGGTGGGTAACCAAAGGTTGGAACTTGATTCAAGTATGCAATGCTCGGGTCTTCTTTAATGGCCAACGGGCTAACACCTTTTCCGATGAGGAATAAACCGGATGGTTTGATCGTGGAATTAGCATAAAAATAACCAGTGAATCGACGAATTGAAGCTGGATGCTGCGGAACTCCGCCTCCAAACTGCAGGTACAATTCTGCAATATTGGCCGTTACTACATTGTAGGAACCACCGACCATGGAAGCTCGATAGTTCTTGTATGCCATTGTACTTGTTGTTTGAGAACCGTGATAGACCATCAGTAAGGCAGAATCCGCCAATTGAGAAGTAAAGTCTGTGAACTGCCCGGTACCGTTTACGGCTTGTAATGATCCAATGGTAATAGCGCTGTTTTGATCAACAACGCGAACAAAAGTCTCTACACCAGCTGCCGCGTTTGGTAATAAGAACTGCCAATTTCCAGCGTTTGCCACCGGAAAAGTGATCATTGTTGTTGATCCATACGAGAGTACCACCGGGTTGCCACCTCCGAAACCACTGAGGTCAATTCTGTTTTTCGAACTGTTGGTGTTGTTCAGCACGTGAAAATGGTCGTTATTCGAACCGTTGGCGTGCGTTAAACGACCGTATTTCAGGTTGTAATAGGTCAATACTTGTCGATCGATGGCGACATTCAGGTCTCCAACAATCTCGTAATTGATATAACTCAAACCATTCACCACTTGATTGTGAGGAAGGTTCCAGTTCAGCTTCAGTTGTTTATACCCATACCAAATACTGTCTTCCAAGAGATTATTATTGAGACTCAAGCGCATGTGGTGATTGGGGCCATTGGCAACGGACGGGGTGGCGTTTGAGTTGGTGGTGACACGTACTTCCAATGCAGGTTGCGGACAGTCGGTGCCGGCATATTTGTTGTAGCTTGGTATGGGTACACTCCAGATTCCGCCGTTGGTTGCTGCGAATTCTACGTACCCAAAACCCTCTCCATCGGCATACACCGAACCGGACGACATGAGGAATTTCTCGCCTTCAACATATGTTTGGAAGAAACGAGATCGCTCTGTGCGCATGACAAATGGGATCGGTGAATGGCTTGCAAAATCGGTGTCTGTATTTAATGAAAAGCGCAAACCAGAACTTCCTGGTTTCCAGGAGAAAAAGTAGTGAATGGTGTCGTTGATCATGTTGTAACCGGGATTCGCTAGCCTGTCCGGATTCGGAACAATGGTCGAATCGATCCAGCCATCATTTGCTTGCGCGTAAAACAAGAGGTAATCTCCTGGGTCTAGCACATCGTCTCCACCATCATTCACATAGATCGGTATTTCTTTTTCCCGGCCGAAGATCTGGATCTCCTTCGGAAGGAAACTTCCAATTGGGACACCGCTGTTTTGGAGGGTATTGTAATCAATTCGATACAAGCCTTCTTGAACAACTTTAAATGTGAAATATTGTTGATTGTAGTTGATCCATTCATTGCCAAATGGCTGTGAAAGACCTAAAAAAGGCAGAAAGAGTAGTAGAATGTAGATGTGTTTCATGAGTTACTCTTTGGTGACGGCATTTGCCGGCTTGTTCAATAATAATCGCAGGGAAATGACATGTGAGTAAAGTGCCGTTGATTGATCTCCAATATCGGTAAACGCATAGTCCAGATAGACATTTCGAATGTGCAGTCCAATACCAATATTCGGTTGAATCGTCATTTTACGGCTGTCGTCAAAATTCTTGATGTACTGCATGTTGGAAATTCCGCCTCGCAGGGTAACCAGTTCTTTATAACCAAAAGCCACACCCAGTCGCGGGTCTCCACTCATGAAATTTGTTTGCAACAAGGTGTTGCGGCGTCCATCTGTTGTTAGTTCAACATTCAATTCTGCGGCTCCGTAAAATCCTTTTTTTCCAAAGGGCATTTTGTGATAGGCACCCAAAATGACGCGCGGTAAGGTTAACTCCAATCCATTTTCTGGAATTTCGTTACCGGTCAATGTGAAGACTTCCTTGGTTGTTGGGTCTAAGGTAAAGATCCATGCGTTGAAGGTAGAAGTTACATCGCGCACCACTGCACCGAATTTCCAACGCTCCCCTTTATCGTAAGTGATGCCCGCATCGAGTCCAAAACCCCACGATTTAGCAAAATCCCCCACTTTTCGGTGAATGATCTTCACGTTTCCACCAATGCTCAATCCTTCGATCTTCGACTTTCTGGCGTAGGAAAAAATAAACGCATAATCTGCAGCAGTAAATGTCGTAATACGGTCGTAATCTATATTGCCTTCGTTATCGATGAGCTGTGTTGTGTTGGGGATATCATCCACTGCGAAGCGAACAAAGGAAAAGCCCGCTGTACTTTTTTCGTCGATGGTGTGAGCCAGTCCGAGGTAGTCGTATTTGGCAATTCCGGCAAAGTATTCCGAGTGCATTAAACCTACATCCAGCCACTTGTTCGTTCCAGTCAATCCTGCCGGGTTCCAATATCCGCTGTTCACCCCTCGCGTACTGGCAACCACCGCATTTGACATGCCTAAAGCGTCAGCCCCAACGCCAATTGCCAAGAATTCATTCGAGTATTTGGGAGCAAGACTGCCGTTTTCTTGGGAAAATACGACCGCTTGAATCGATAAAATGGCAACAATGGCTAGTACAAATTTCATATCATTCCTATTCTTTACGAAATAGCTTAACTTCATTTTTTTGAAAAAATTGTATCCAACACGGAGGCGTGCTGCAAATACAAACGTAAATTTACACCATTCGGATGTAAAACATCCAAGAAAATTTTCATTAAGTAGATGCAAATGTTCAATTTACCGAATTTGTTTACCGCGGCCAACATGCTTTGTGGGGTGTTAGCTATTTTTTTCGCGCTGAACGGGCGACTGGAATGGGCACCTTTCTGTGTCTTTTTGGCTGCAGTACTCGACTTTTTTGATGGCTTTTTGGCACGAATCTTAAATCAACAAGGTGAATTGGGTAAGCAATTAGACTCATTGGCTGATATGATCTCTTTCGGATTGGCACCGGGAATTGTGATGCTGGTCTTGCTTGTTCCTCAGTCTCCATTGGAAAGCCTTTATCCTGCTTCGGGAGAATACCTGATGTTTGACTGGAAAATGACGGGGACTTTGGATCCGATGGCTTGGCGTTTCGTTGATTTCGAGATCTGGCGCAATAACTTGCTTTCCGGACGAAATGTGGATCTGTTGCCCTTCGTCGCATTGATCATTCCTTTCTTTTCGTTGTTCCGCTTAGCAAAATTCAATATAGATACCCGTCAATCGGAGTCGTTCATTGGCTTGCCAACTCCCGCTAACACGATCTTTTTTATGGCCTTTCCTCTGCTTTTGAATCAGTATGGAGATGCAACGGGATGGGAGCACGATTTGATCATGTGGATGATACAGCCGCTGGTTTTGGTGCCAATTATTGTGGTCATGTCTGTTTTGCTAATTTCTGAATTACCCCTGTTTGCTCTAAAATTCAAGCATTTCAACTGGCAGGGGAATGAAATTCGCTACATCTTTTTAATAAGTTGTGGATTACTTATTGCATTTACGTGGACGTGGTCCATTGCAATTATTGTACTTTTGTACCTGTTAATGTCATTTATTCATCACATTCTTCGAAAAAAATCGAACGTATGAAATTCAAAGCTGAAATCGATGTAATGCCTTTAGAGGCATTGTTAGACCCTCAAGGTAAAGCAGTTAGTAACAGTATGCCGACTATCGGATTGCCGGAAATTACCGGAGTTCGCGTTGGTCGTCACGTTCGTTTGTTCGTGGATGCTGCTTCAATGGACGAAGCAAAATCAAAAGTAGACGAAGCTTGTAAGAAATTATTAGCGAACCAGATCATGGAAAGCTATACCTTCCATATCGAGGAAGCGTAATTCGAAAATATGTTGTCTGTCACAGGCAAAAATCAAATTGGTTACTCCGTCAGCGGCGAGGGTAACCAATTTTTTTATGGGATAAACCCTAGAACAAACGAGCCTATTAATATTGCGTTTCATGGCGCAACAGAATCTGAGGTTCAACGCGCATTGGTTCTTGCAAAAAAAGCGGCTTTTGAATTTAAAAGCTGGAGTCCTAAGAAGCGGATGGAGTTGTTGGAAGCGATCGCTCAATCCATCGAAACACATCGTCAGGTTTTGATAGATTCTTTCCTGGAAGAAAGTGGATTACCTCTGGATCGGGCAAATCAAGAACTGGCACGAAGCTGTTACCAATTTAGATCTTATGGGGAGGCAGTTGTGTCAGGATTGGTGTTGGATGCTGTGATCGAAAGTGGAGATCCGAATAGAAGTCCGAGTCCGAAGCCTGAATTGCGCCGCATAAATATTGCGCTTGGACCTGTTGTGGTTTTTGGAGCAAGCAATTTTCCTTTTGCGTATTCAACAATCGGAGGCGATGTTGCTAGTGCACTTGCTGCCGGTTGTCCTGTCATCGTAAAAGCACACCCCATGCACCCGAAAACAAGTTCTTTGTGTGCCACCGTAATCGCAGAGACTCTTCAATCTTTTGGTTGTCCGGAGGGATTGTTTTCGCATTTGCTTTCTGCAGATCATGAATTGGGACGGCGATTGGTTTTAGCACCGGAAGTGAAGGCGGTTGGATTTACGGGAAGTATCCGCGGTGGGCGAGCATTGATGGATTTGGCGGCTTCACGTAAGGAGCCGATACCTGTTTTTGCCGAAATGGGGAGTGTCAATCCGATTATTGTTTTACCAAAGGCTATGGTTGCTCATGGAAAGGAAATTGCCAGTAAAATCGCAGCTAGTGTTGCGTTAAACGCTGGACAATTTTGCACCAGTCCCGGGCTTCTGTTTGTAGTAGAAAATGATACAGTGAATGAGTTTCTGGATGAAATAGGGAGTCAACTGGATCAATTTCCCGCGCAATGGATGTTACATTCAGGAATTTATCAACCTTATGTGGCAAAAGTAGAACAGCGAGCGGCGAGCTTAAAAGTGCTTCGGCCGGGTACGCGATCAAAGAATTGTATCACTCCGGCTATGCACGAGGTTGGCTCCGCAGAGTTTATTCGAAATCCTGAATTGACTGAAGAAGTTTTTGGTTCTTATTTATTGGTCGTGCGCTGTGCTTCACAAGAAGAACTTTTAAAAGCTATTGAGGTTTTAGAAGGTCAGCTTACAGGTTCTATATTCTGTGAAAAGGATGAAAAACCGGAATGGTGGGAACTGTTGCAGACTAAAGTTGGTCGAATCATTATAAATGGTGTGCCTACGGGAGTAGAGGTTAGTTTTGCCCAGCAACATGGCGGCCCATACCCCAGCTCCTCTATGGTGTCTACTACGTCCGTCGGACCGATGGCCATCAAACGATTTATGCGTCCCTTGGTTTTTCAGAACTGTCCGGATGAATTGTTGCCGGATGCGTTAAAAAAATGCAATCCATTCGGTATTTTACGATTTGTTAACGGAACTTATTGTGTTGATGCTTGTTGAAGTGTAGTATTCGCTGCATCTTTGTAGACAGAGCAATCGAAATCTGTTGTTTTGCTCATTTGGTTATATTTGCACTAAATTAAAGGGTTATGTCAGAAGTGAATATTGACACGAAAAGAAATAATGCACCAGCCATGACGGCAGTGATGGTGTTATTGATCGTTTTATTGGGAACGATGTCTTATTTGTGGTACGCAAAGAACTCCGCTTTGAATGAAGCTCAGAGCAAGATCAAAGAATTGGAGGCGAATCTAGAAGAGATGAATAAGATGATGACTCCATTCTTGGGTGAAGGAGACACGGATGACTTGATGACTGATTTTAAGAACATGATCAGTGATTACGATAAACTCATGAAGGAAGGTCGTCCGGAAGATCAAGCAGCCATGCAAGAACAGCAAGATAAGATCAAAGGATTATTGGGTGATTTGGAATCTGCTAAAAAGCGCGGTAAAGTGGATGCTTTGTTGATCTCTAAGTTGCGAAAAGAGAATGAAACTTTGCGTCAGATCATGATTGGATATGTGAAGCAAATTGATGAATTGAACACGAAGAATTTGCAATTGACCTCCGATTTAGATAGAACAAGCGCTGAGTTGTCTGATACGAAGTCAGAACGTGATACATACAAGGCGGATGCAGAGGAGAAAGGCGAGAAGGTAAAACAAGCATCCAAACTGACGACTTACGGATTCCGTTCAACTGGTTTGCGTATGAAGCTTAACGATCAGACAGAACCAACAACCAAGGCACGTAACTGCGTACAAGCCGTATCGAATTTCACGATAGGTGACAATGCGGTGGCGAATGCGGGACCACGAACTGTTTATTTGCAGATCATCGATCCAGATGGAAAAGCTTTGCAAGGACGTTCAGGAGGAACAACATCAACAGATAATGGAACAGTTGTTTATTCGGCTAAGCGTGAGATCCAGTATGCAAATAAGGCGATCGATGTTGCGATCTATTTTGATTTCAATGGAGAAGAGCCTGTAAAAGGAAATTACAAAGTGAAGATCTTCTGTGATGGTTCTGTGATCGGAACAGATAGCTTTACATTGAAATAAGATAGGAACGAAAGTCGTTCAGTTGGTTTAATCAAGTGGTTTGTGCCACGTTTTAGGTAAGTAATGACAAATATTTTTATTGCCAATCTTGATTGGGAGATCACATCTCAAGATTTGTTGGCTACGTTTTCAGCATTTGGAAATGTACATTTGGCGCATGTTGTTTTCGACGCGAAGACCAAGAAATCGAAAGGTTTCGGTTATGTTGAAATGGAAAGCGCCGAAGAGGCAATCAACGCAATCCAAGCGTTAAATGGATTTGAGGTAAATGGCCGAAAGTTAGATGTGAAGATCGCCTCTCCAAAGGCGAATCGTCCAAAAAAAGAGGAAAAGCCAAAAAGTCAAGGTTTCAAAAAACCAGGTGGATTTGGTGGTGGAAACAAACGTTTTCAAAACGATCGACGCGGTGGCGATTTCAAATCGAATGATGGATACAAGAAGCCCAGTGAAGGTGCACAATCGTCAGGAGAGCGTGTGATGCGCCCGCGGAGAAAATTTAATAACGATTAAACCAAGTTTAGGAATGTCTGAGGCAGTAGACCAAGGTCATGTTGACCATTCAATCGATGAGTTAGGTATTGGGACGATCGAGTTCGGTCATCCGTTAAGTAACTCGCTACCGGGAAAAATTCTTAGAAAATTAGCGGAAACGATCACGCAACTAGGTAATGATCCTGCTGTAAAAGTAATTGTGTTGAGATCTTCTGGAAATAAAGCATTTTGTGCCGGAGCAAGTTTTGATGAGTTGATCTCTATCAAAGATCTAGAAACAGGACAGGTTTTCTTTTCTGGATTCGCGCAGGTGATCAACGCCTGTCGAAAATGTCCGAAATTGATCATCGGTCGTGTACACGGCAAAGCCGTTGGTGGTGGAGTAGGGATTGCATCTGCTGTGGATTATTGTTATGCAACCAAAAATGCGGACGTGAAATTGTCTGAATTAGCAGTTGGTATTGGTCCGTTTGTAGTTGGTCCGGCTGTACAACGCAAGATCGGTTTGTCGGCGATGTCGCAATTGGCAATCGATGCGACACAATGGCGTTCAGCTCAATGGGCATTTAACAATGGTTTGTATGCCGGTTTGTTTGATACCGAAGAAGATATGGACGAAGAGATCAAGCGCTTGTCCGTGGTATTGGCAAAATCCAGTCCGGAGGCGATGGCGGAATTGAAAGGGATCTTCTGGGAAGGCACCGAAAATTGGGATGAGCTACTTGCTACTCGCGCTGGTATTAGCGGTCGATTGGTATTGTCTGATTTTACGATCAATGCGATCAATTCGTTCAAAGCGAAATAGATTTTATTTATAAAAGAGAAGGGGGAATTGCTTCCCCCTTTTTTTATTTCATTTTAAGGTTTTCTCTCGATTAAAACCAATTTCGGTTCTCCTTTTGGTTTCTTTGGTGCTTTATCTGCAGGCGCCGGCTCGTGTAATTTCAACTCGGGTTTTTTATCCGGATTTTGAGATACCGGTTCTGTTGCTAATTTCGGTTCAGGAGTTTTCACCTCATTTTGACCATAAGTGGTTCCGAAAAAGCTTAAGCAACTAATCAATACAAACTGTTTCATGGCTTAAGGGATTACTGAAAGTGTTGCATGACAATTGTTTGGAAGTGTCGCAGCATTTATTACGGCATCATCCGTTCCTGAAACTAAGCCCACAGATCCTTGAACAAAGAAGGTGTATGTTGCACCCACTGTTAAACCAGTGATGTTTCTGGACCAACTGCAACTCCAGGTGGTAGTGGTTCCAGTTACGTCATCATAGTTCTGGATGTTGGTATTGGTTCCTCCATATGAAGTTGCACCGTTCATTATTCTAAAATTCACGTATGACATTGAATTAGTGAAGCCATAACCTGATGAGGTGAAAATAACTAGGGCACTTGTTTTTGTTGCAGTAAACGTTACGCTAACCCCCGGAATATTAACGAATGTCGCGTTGGTAATCGTGAAGTCGGTAGTCAAAGATGCGCTTACCGGATTTGCAGTTGGTCCCATCGGCCCTTGTGGTCCTGTTGGCCCCGCTGGTCCTGTTGCTCCAGTTGCACCTGCCGGTCCTGCTGGTCCCGCTGGTCCTGTTGCTCCCGTTGCCCCCGCTGGTCCTGTTGCACCTGCCGGTCCTGCCGGTCCTGCTGGTCCTGTTGCTCCAGTTGCACCCGCTGGTCCTGCTGGTCCCGCCGGACCTGTACAGTCAGATGCATTGAATAATCCATCGCCATTCACATCTTCTGCAGGATCATTAGTTCCATTCCCATTGAGATCCCAGCAATC
>CAYRVL010000020.1:26583-47595 GCA_964427665.1 uncultured Fluviicola sp.
GAGGTTGCTTCAAAAAAGAAGAAGCAATCTACATCGGTATCAAATACTAGCAAACCTTCAGTTGGTGCAGCGATGGCCAAACGTTGTGCTGTAGTCATTCGCGGTACTAAAACACCTTGATTGGTGGATTGCATTTCTAAAATAGCGTTCGGATTTGGTGTTGTAGTTCCAATTCCGACATTGTTTTGAGCAAAAACCAATGAATTGGCACTCAAAAGCATGAAAATAATTGAACGAATTGTTTTATTCATAATTGTAGCTTTCGGTTTATCTAATGACGGTAACATTACCGTGGAATTTTAAAGTTTCTTTGATTGTGGTCAGTTTTAATTGGTAGAAGTAAACGCCTTCAGAAACGAAAACGCCATTCGATTTTCCATCCCAATGTTTTAATGGATCTGTTGATGTGTAGATCACTTCTCCCCAGCGATTTTGGATGATCAGATCGAATTCGGTTATTCCTCCTGTGACGATTTCAAACAGGTCATTGATCCCATCCCCGTTTGGTGTGATTACGTTTGGAATTGTGATCTTGTCAAGCAATTCAATCAGTTGGGACGCGCTATTCGTACAACCATTGTTATCAGTTACTGTTAAGGTAACCGTGTACTGACCCAATGCGGGGTATTCGTGGGATGGATCAGCATCCTGAGAAAAATCACCGTCTCCAAACTCCCAGTCCCAAGTTGAAGCATTTGCTGTTTGATCATCGAAGATCGCACTTGTCCCGGCAGAATTATATGTGAATTGAACATTCGGTAGTGGGTGAACTGTTGGTGTACAAGTTGACGGGTCGCTGATACAGCCACTTGCATCTACAGTCACAACGGATACATTGCCTGATCCATTGGTCCAGTTGGCTGTTACCTGATTCGTTCCTTGTCCACTCACGATGTCGCCATTCGACGGGAAGGTCCAATTGAATGTCGTTCCTGTTCCGGTCGCAGAAAACACGTTTCCAGTGCTGTTTTCACAGATATCCGGGCAATTGAGAACCGGTGGCTCCGGGCGAACGTTGGTTAATATGTACGGATCACCGGGATTGGTAAAAAGCCAGGCATTTCTATTTTGCGTATTGAAGATTCCATTCGTTCCTCCAGTTGAATTAGCGACGTTGTTCCATTGGGTATTCCCGAGTTGCCATTGTGCAATTCCGGTCCAGTTTCCGTCGGCTGCTCCGATATAATGCAAAACGATATCTGCCGGTGAAGTTCCGTTGGCGCGTTCGATGGAATGGTAATAGAGCGGGTTTGCCGTACAAAACGAATTGTCATTCGTTGTGCGATCATGTCCATCCGAGGACGCATCAAAATTGTTCAAACGGGTTGCAAAAGTATTGTTGGTGGTTTGTGTGGGGGAAAGAATGATCGGACGATAGCGCAAGGTTCCTGCACTTGAGCCGGTCGGGAATAAATAAGCGCCCGCGGTATTTGTGTTGCGGGTAAAGGTTCCCGGAGAAACGCTACTCACAAAACCTTCACTACCCGGTGTTGTGGTGTTCGTTACAGCTCCAAGGGCTGTATTATCGACAAAAAACGTAAATGTTTGAGTTTCTAATTCCCGATCATTGATCGCCAATGTTCCGCTTGTCCCGCATCCTGCGTTAGCGCCGTTTACTGTCTTTTTGCGGTTGTTTCCTGTTCCGGATCCAGTAAGCTCGACGTTATTGAATGTGGTCACCGTACCGTTTGTCGTGCCAATAAATTGCTGGGTGTTTCCATAAAACTCAACAGTTGAGGCATTCGCATTGAACGTCGCGTTATTCAGCCAGTCCTGCTCAATCTCATAACGTCCGTTTCCAGATACAGTACTATTTGAAATAAGCTGAAAATTACCGGCAAGCGGAATTGTTGAGTTTTTCGTAATGATCCAAGTTCCGTGATTCACGCAAGTTGTGCTGTTCTTTAATTCAACGCCACCATTCACCTGAACCAAAGCCCCGGCTTGAATCTGCAGTGTTGCGCCATTTGACGTGAACATTTGCGCATGTGAATCTGAAAAGATCATTCCTATGAATGATAGCAGTAGTAGTCTCATGTCTAAAGTGTAGTTCGCCTAAATTAACGAAAAAACTCACCTAAACGTTGCATCAACAATTTTTTTTTGTTGAAGTGCATATGCCGCAAAGCTGGCGAGCCAATGTTCTCCCATGTAATCACCGTCAATAATGTTTGGCAATGAGTAATTCAGATGCTGTTCGGCGAGCATGTACAGATGTGTAGATTGCAGAGTCGCTGCGAGTCGGAACAGGCACCAGGCACGACTGAAGTTTAAACCATCCAAGTGAACTAATTTTCCGTCTGTTCGATCACTCACTTTTCCGGGTTCCAAGTGAAAGTTTCGCTTCGTGATCTCCGGTAAAAAACGACGTAACCATGCTTCGAAATCTTTTTTAGGTAAGACGCGCAGCATCAGATCTATCTCTTCCAGTGCTCCCGACAGGAAATCGTAGCCGCTCGGTTCAAAATGGATCGGATAGTTTTTGTCCTGCATATAAAAATCGGTGGCGCGCTGCGTGATCAGATTCAAAAAGGAGGAGTCTTTGACATGAACGGCATAGTCATAGGCAAAGGTTAATCCGAAAGCGGTATTGATGTGCTCTCCGGATCGAATTGGGTAAACCAGCTTGGGGAGATAGTGTTTGTAGGATAGGACAATGTGGTTGCTCAATGGTTTTAATTCCTTGGCGCAATGTTCGCCAATCTCTGTATTCCAGTTGTCAAGCTCCATTTGCAATTGAAGGATCCACGCCCAGCCATAGGTACGTTCGAAGGAAGTGTTGTTTTTAGATTCGAAAAACGCAATCTCTTGTCGGACCTTTTCCGGTGTAAATTGTGCTTTCAAAAGATCGGCAATGTGTTGATTGCTGTCCAGCTGTGGGTAGTTCTTTAATAAATGAACGATCAACCAATGGCCATGAACCGCCGAATGCCAATCGAAACAGCCGTAAAAGATTGGGTGCAGGGTACGGGGGGCTTTCACATCTTCGGCGGCATTCAATACTTGACCAAGTTTATACGGATATTCCTGATTCAAGCATTTAAGAGGCAGCGCAATCAGACGTTTTGCTTCCTGAAACGTTAGCTCTTGTGCAGTTGTTCCCAGGTTGAACAGAACGAGGCAGATCAATGTTTGCATGTATTTCATGTGGACAAATTAAGTAAACTTATTTGCAACGCCATTTCTCTGTGTAATTTTGAGGTGTGGAAGTTCGGAAGATCATACATGTAGACATGGATGCGTTCTATGCTTCGGTGGAACAGTTAGATCATCCGGAGCTGCGCGGGAAACCTGTAGCTGTTGGTGGAAGTGAAGAGCGTGGGGTGGTTTCGGCTGCGAGTTACGAGGCGCGTCAATTTGGGGTGCGCTCCGCGATGGCTGGCGCTGTGGCAGCCCGCAGGTGTCCGGGACTTATTTTTGTAAAACCAAGGTTTCAGCGATATGCGGAAATCTCGCAGCAGATCCGTTCTATCTTTTACGAGTATACTGATCTGGTGGAACCGCTTGCGTACGACGAAGCATTTTTGGATGTTACGCATAATAAGAAAGGTATTCGTTCTGCGAGTTTATTGGCTTTTGAGATCCGACAACGTATTTGGGAGGAATTAGGGCTTACCGCTTCGGCGGGGATTTCTATCAATAAGTTTACCGCCAAGATTGCTTGTGATGTGAATAAACCGAACGGACAATTGACGGTGCCTCCGGCCGATGTACAGGCGTTTTTGGATAAACTACCGATCGAAAAGTTCTTCGGAGTAGGGAAGGTGACAGCGGAGAAAATGCGAAAACAAGGGATTTTCACAGGGAAGGATCTCCGCAATCGACCACTTGCCTTCCTGACCAATAATTTTGGCAAACAAGGACAACATTTTTACGATATCGTTCGGGGGATTCAATCCAGTCCGGTTATTCCGGACCGTTTGCGCAAAAGTATAGCTGCAGAGAACACCTTCTCACGAGATTTGATATCCATACGTCAATTGTTGGAAGCACTGGAAAAGCAATGTGAGGAGCTTGAAAAGCGATTGCGTAAGACGGATACAAAAGGAAAGACGATAACGATTAAGATCAAGTTCGCTGATTTTACCCAGCAAACCAGAAGTAGAACCGTTCCGAACGCTTTGGGGACATTTGCCGAGATCTTTCCGATCGCCGAGTCTTTGTTGTTGCAAGAACCCATTGAAGAGCCTGTTCGCTTGCTTGGTGTGTCATTAAGCAAATTGGATGGTGATGAAGAGCCAAAAGATGAGGTTCAATTGACCTTAGAATTTTAAATTTGTAACCGAAACTTTTTGGCGATCCATGTATGGAGGCTTGCTTCCGTGTGATTTCTTTAAAAATCGCTTGTTAATAAAAAATAGAGTTTCTATCTTTGCACCCCCAAATTGGGAATATTGTCTTATTTAAAAATTGAAAAGTAGTGGATACTTTAAGTTACAAAACTGTGTCTGGCAACAAGGAAACCGCAAATAAAAAGTGGTTGTTGGTAGACGCTGAGGGCCAAACTGTAGGTCGCTTGGCAAGTAAGGTAGCGAAGTTGGCACGTGGAAAACACAAGACTAACTTTACTCCTCACGCAGACTGTGGAGATAACGTGATCGTTATCAATGCAGCGAAAGTTTCGTTCTCTGGAACAAAGCTTATGGATAAAGAATACGTTCGTTACACTGGATATCCAGGAGGGCAGCGTTCATTGACAGCTCAAGAGTTGTTGGAGCGTAATCCTTCTCGTGTAATTGAGAAAGCGATTAAAGGTATGTTGCCGAAAAACAAATTGGGTCGTGCTATTTACACAAACATTAAAGTGTTTGCAGGAGCTGATCACAATCTTGAAGCGCAAAAACCTGAAGTTATTAATCTTGACTCAATCAAATAAAGGATATGGA
Organism: uncultured Fluviicola sp.; assembly: GCA_964427665.1. Taxonomy (GTDB): domain Bacteria; phylum Bacteroidota; class Bacteroidia; order Flavobacteriales_D; family Crocinitomicaceae; genus Fluviicola. The sequence goes on from CAYRVL010000020.1 coordinate 31,470, forward strand.
AGTAGTAAACGCATTAGGAAGAAGAAAGACTTCAGTTGCTCGTGTATACTTGACAAAAGGTACAGGTAAACTGACGATTAATAAACGTGATTACAAGGAGTTCTTCCCGGTTGCCATTTTGCAAGGTAAAGTGGAACAGCCATTCAGTTTAACAGATACTTTGGGTCAGTATGACGTGAAAGTAAATGTTGCTGGAGGTGGAGTGAACGGTCAAGCGGAAGCGGTACGTTTGGGTATCTCTCGTGCATTGGTAGAAGTTTCTGCTGATTTCAAACCATTGTTGAAAGCTGAAGGTTTGATGACGCGTGATCCACGTATGGTTGAACGTAAGAAGCCAGGTCAACCGAAAGCACGTAAGAAATTCCAGTTCTCTAAACGTTAATTTGGATTTCATTTGGGGATTGATTCCCAATGGTTGTTTAGTATCCAAGTGTTAAAGTACATATCGATCATTCGACCCTTTAGCACTGAATTACTAAGGAAAGTGAACAATTAAAAAAAGAAGAAAATGTCTAAAGTAAATTTTGATAGTTTGTTAGAAGCAGGTGTTCATTTCGGACACTTGAAAAGAAAATGGAACCCGGCAATGGCGCCGTATATCTTTGTTGAGAAAAAAGGTATCCACATTATCGACCTTAATAAGACAATTGCACATCTTGACCAAGCATGTGCGGCAATGAAGCAAATTGCTAAGTCGGGTAAAAAAGTTCTTTTCGTAGCTACTAAAAAACAAGCAAAGGAAATTATCGCTGAGAAAGTTTCAGCTGTAAACATGCCATTCGTAACTGAGCGTTGGTCTGGTGGTATGTTGACAAACTTCCAAACTACACGTAAATCAATCCGTAAAATGGCGTCTATCGACAAAATGAAAACGGATGGTACATGGGAAACATTGAACAAGCGTGAGCGTTTGTTTAAGACTCGTCAACGTGAGAAATTGGAGAAAAACTTCGGTTCTATCGCTGATATGACTCGTCAACCAGCTGCTATCTTCTTGGTAGATATCTTGAAAGAGCACATCGCGTTGAACGAAGCAAAACGTTTGAACATCCCTACGTTTGCAATGGTTGATACGAATTCTGATCCGCGTTTGGTTGATTTCCCAATCCCAGCTAACGATGACGCAACAAAATCAATTGCGATCATCTTGGATGCTATCTGTGGAGCTATCAAAGAAGGTTTGGAAGAACGCAAGAACAGCGGTACAGGAAAAGACAAAGAGGAAGCTGCTGAGGAAGTAGCGAAAGCTGAAGAAACAAACGATTAATTCTAACAGGATTATAAGAGAACAGACAAAAGACGGAGGACTAATTGGTCTTTCGTCTTTGGTCTTAAGTCTCAGAATCTAAAAATTTATAAGAAAATGGCAATTACAGCTGCAGATGTAAACAAATTGCGCCAGCAAACAGGTGCTGGTATGATGGACTGTAAAAATGCATTGGTGGAAGCAAACGGCGATTTCGAAGCTGCTGTGGATATCTTGCGTAAAAAAGGTCAAAAGATTGCTGCTAAACGCGGCGAGAACGATGCTCGTGAAGGAGTTATCTTCGCTCAAACGAATGCAGATGGTACAGTTGGTGTTGTATTGACATTGAACTGCGAAACTGACTTCGTTGCGAAAAACGACAACTACCGCAATTTCGTTCAGTCTTTGGTAGATCTTGCATTGGCTAATTTGCCTGCTACTGCTGAAGAGTTGAAAGCGTTGAAATACGACGATAAATTGACTGTTGAGGAGAAAATCACTGAGCAAGTTGGTGTGATCGGTGAGAAATTGGATCTTTCTGGTTACGCAGTTTTGCGTGGAGAAGCGGTTGTAGCTTACAATCACCCAGGAAACCAATTGGCTACCTTGGTGGCTTTGAACAAAGGTGGCGAGTCGGTTGCGGAAGCTGGTCGTCAAGTGGCAATGCAAGTGGCTGCAATGAACCCGATCGCCTTGAACAAAGATGGTGTTGATGCACGTACTATCGAGCGCGAGATCGAAGTTGGTAAAGATTTGGCTATCCAAGAAGGAAAGCCGGCTGATATGGCTGAAAAGATCGCTCAAGGTCGTTTGACGAAGTTCTTCAAAGAAAATACCTTGTTGAGCCAAGAGTTTATCCGTGATAACAAGATGACTGTTGAACAGTTCTTGAACGCTACGGAAAATGGATTGACTGTAACAGAATTCAAGCGTTTCTCTTTGAGCTAATCAAGAGTTCGCAAACACTAGAAAGCCTCGGGACCTGTCTCGGGGCTTTCTGTTTTTAAATTATCCGCTCAGATAATTGATGTCGTCGGAATAAAATTCAATCATTCCTCCTATATTTGCGCAATCTTTAGTCTTATGAAATACCGTCGCATCCTGTTAAAATTAAGTGGTGAATCACTCATGGGTGATAAACAATTTGGAATTGATAACGATCGTTTGAGCGTTTATGCCCGACAGATCAAAGAAATTCACGACATGGGTGTGGAGATCGCCATCGTAATCGGTGGAGGAAATATCTTCCGAGGTGTTCAAGCTGAAGAGGGCGGAATGGATCGTACACACGGCGATTACATGGGGATGCTAGCAACCATGATCAACTCCATGGCCTTGCAGGCAGCTCTGGAATCTGTTGGACTCCAAACGCGTTTGCAATCCGCAATCGAAATGAAAGAAATTTCTGAGCCGTATGTGCGCCGAAGAGCTGTAAGACACTTGGAGAAAGGGCGCGTAGTGATCTTCGGTGCCGGAACAGGAAATCCATTCTTTACAACCGACTCGGCAGCTTCTTTGCGAGCTATTGAGATCAATGCAGATGTGATCCTGAAAGGTACGCGTGTTGATGGGATCTATACTGCCGACCCCGAAAAAGACCCGTCAGCTACCAAATTCGATGTGATCTCCTTCGATGAGGCATACGGACGTGGATTGAAAGTGATGGACATGACCGCATTTACTTTGTGTAAAGAGAATAATTTACCAATCATCGTTTTTGATATGGATACTCCGGGCAACTTAAAACGCTTGCTCGCAGGGGATCAGGTTGGTACGATCGTTAGAAATTAAGGCAATCAGTTAGCATTAAATTATGACAGAAGAAATTCAAATGATTTACGACGATTTTAAATTGTCAAACGCAAAATCCTTGTCGCATTTAGAAAGCGAATTGTTGAAAGTACGTGCCGGTAAAGCAACTCCTTCGATGTTGCAAGGTGTAATGGTTGATTATTACGGTTCTCCAACACCATTGCAACAAGTAGCAAACGTTGCAACCATGGATGCACGCACGCTTACGGTTCAGGCATGGGAGAAAAACATGTTGAATGAGATTGCTAAAGGAATTCTGAATGCCAATTTGGGATTGAATCCGCAAAATAACGGTGATATCCTGATTATACAAATTCCTGCATTGACCGAAGAGCGTCGTAAAGATCTGGTGAAAAAAGCTAAAGCAGAAGGCGAACATGCTAAAGTGGGTGTGCGAAATCACCGGAAGGATGCTTTAGACATGGTAAAGTCGTTGAAAAATGATGGCTTGTCGGAGGATATGGCTAAAGATGCTGAAACTGAGATCCAGAAGATCACCGATGCGTTCATTAAAAAAGTGGACGAATTGGTAGAGGCCAAAGAAAAAGATATTATGACTATCTGATGCGTTTCGGAGTTTTGCTTCTACTTTCTACCTTGTTGCTTGGTGCATGTAAGCGCGAGCAACGTCTGGTAAATTTGATGGAGGGAAAGTGGCACTATACGAAACTCTTGCAAAATGATGGCTCATACGCCTATTTTTCTACCATAATTGAATTTCAAGGGGGAGACGTTGATGCGATCAATGAGCTCCCTTTGACTTTTTATGCTGCCGATACAACACAAGGTTGGTATTCCGTCAACAAACAAGCCAGCGAAGTCACGATGGTGTTCAACAAAGACTTTCCGGAAGTGAAAACCTACAAAATCGAAGATAAGGATAAAAATTCCCTCGTTCTTCGCACTGATATTGGTGTGCTATTTTTCGATAAGTTCGATTAATTGACCTGGATCAATCCACTTCCACCTGCGTAATACAAATATCCTTTAACATGGGTGTAGCCAATCTCTTTCAAAAAGGTACAATAGGTTTGTACTTGTTTTTGATGCTTTGGCAACTCTTCTCCGGTTTTGAAATCGATAACATGGACGGAATCCGCAGAAACCACCAATTTATCCGGGCGTAGTCGTTCCTGTTCACTGATCATGATCGTTCGTTCATCCAAGTGTTCGCCGCTTTGGAGCAGGGTTTGTAATTCGGGATCCGAAAAGGCTTTTTCCGTCAATTCCAGTAAGCTCTCCCGATTTTCTCGCTCGATGACACCCTTGCGGATGCCTTGCTCACAGCGTGCTTGCGCTTCCTGTTGATTGACAGCGGATTCCATGAGGTAATGGAATTGATTTCCTATTCGTTGTTGCTTGTTAATGCGTTCATTTTCCTCTTCTTCAGTCGATTGCAACGAAATATCCGGAAACCAAAGAATATCCCCCATTGCTTCTGGATGAAATGCCTGTTCCACGATCTGTTGGTCATGTACGATCTTCGGTTTTTCGCCGATGATCCAGTGAAAGCCGGTTTCTTTTTTTCCGGCCGGTGCTTCTTCCAATAACGTTTCGATCAACGCCTTGGTCAATCCGAATGTTTTTTCCCCGGATTCGTACAAATACAAACGATCAACAGGACGCGTGAAAGCAACATACATCAAATTCAAGCTATCGGTTTCAATGGATGCTTTTTCAATTTCATTCAGTTCTTTGATCTCTGGGATAAGGGATTCCTTTTCCGAAAGTTTGGTCTGTAGCAAGCCGTCGTTTAACTCCAGAATGATAGCGTCTTTTTGGTTGCGTTTCGATTCAAAACTGCATGAAGGCATGATCACAACCGGGAATTCCAGTCCCTTCGATTTGTGCGCTGTCATGATGCGTATGGCTTGATCGTTCTCTGGCAATTGCACATTGGCGTCTAATCCGGATCGTTCCAAATATTGAAGGAAATGCTGAATGTCTGGACCATTTTTCAAGTCGAAATCATAAATGATGTCCAATAATTGATGTATATAAGCATTTGTCAATTCACTGATTCCTGTGCTGCGCAAGAAGTGTTGGACTAACGCGAACAGATTTGGGAAGCTTTCTGTGATCAAGCTTGTTGGTAATCCGCTGAGTGCGAAAAAACGATCGTGATCAAAATGCTGTCGACGGTCTTCCGTTTTCACACACTGTTCGTACAAAGAAAATCCGTTTTCCGCTTCAAAAAGATGGAAATAATACTCGGCAAACAACATTCCCAGTTGATCTTGTTTGGGGTTATGGCGCCATTTCAAAAAGCGGTGGATCAATTGAACGTATTGATCGGATCCAACCAATAAGGAATCAGAAGAAACAACCTGATAACCGAGTTGCTTGAGGTGATTGGCATAGAGGTTACAATTCTTTTTGAATCGATCCAAAATGCAAATATCCGAAGGTTTATATCCGTCATCCAGACAATTTTGCACCCAGGTTTCCAATTGCTGTAGTCTGTTGCTATCTGCATCTTTTTCCAGTAGATCGTATTTAAATTCGATCAAGCCGCCGTCTTTTCCGCGTGGGATCTGTGTGATCTGTTCGTAAAACCGCTGGTTGTGCGGGTTCAGTACTTTGTGCAGCGATGCAAACATGCGGTTATTGAATTGCACGATTTCTTTCGCTGAACGCCAGTTCTCTTGCAAGCCTTGAACTTGACCCATTTGACGGAAGAAGTGCGACTTTTCAGCCAGTTTGTCGCTGTTTTCGGGATTATAAATTCCAGGTAGTTCTACAAATTGCTCTGCAACGCCATTTTTAAAGCGATAAATACTTTGCTTCGGATCGCCTACGATGAAATTGAATTTATGATTACTTAAAGACTCGTGTACCAACGGCACGAGATTGAGCCATTGCAAGCGAGATGTGTCTTGGAATTCGTCCAGAAAAAAATGCGAAAAACGGGAACCTAAACGCTCGTAAATGAATGGGGCATCTTGATCTTCAACCAATTCCGAGATCAATTTATTGAATTCAGAAATACGGATGGTGGCTTCTTTTGTCCGAATTTCATCCATGGAAATGGCAAGTTCTTTTAAAATAGCCAACAAATAGAAATAATTGTTCTTCAGTGAATATTCGATGATCTTCGGCGTCTGCTGCTCCAGAAAGTTCGCTAGGTCCATGCCCGCATCATGCAGAGCTTGTACCGGAAATCGTTCCAGGTTCTTAGCCAAACTTTCGCGGAAAGGATTTAATTTTGGGTGAACACGATGAATGTCTTCCAGGTTGGATTGAAACTGCGCAAAGTGATTCCAGCGACCAACGGTAGTGCTTTTTCCTGCAACTTGAGACACATCCACGTCACAGGTTTCTAAGGCCTGACGGAATTGGTTACGCAAACGATCCAACTCTGTGAGAAGCGTATTCAATGAAAGTCGGATATGTTCACGTGTTGCCTCGTCAAATTCAAACGACTTCATCCGCTTGATCGTATCAAAGAACTTTTCGTTTTTCAAGATCTTTGCACTATCCAAGAGTGCTTGTTTGATATTCCAGCGATTTTCTTCGTCAAAATTAGAACGGACATAGCGCAGACAGAGGTCGTATAATTTGTTTTTTTCGTTGGAATCGATGCGGTTGAGTAGTTCATCTACAGCTTTTTCCAGGATTTCAGATTCATCAAGCGCAATCTCGAATTGTTCCGGTAGGTTTAGATCGCGTGTAAAAGATCGAATGAGCCGTAAATTGAACTTATCAATTGTCAGCACATGAAAATCCTCGTATTGATGAAGCATTTTTTTGAGGGCAAATCGTGCATTCTTGATTAGCATTTCCTCGTCAACACCAATGTATTGGGCGAGTTCTTTGCGAAAATTGGCGTGATTTTGATCTCCTCCAATGATTTTGTTCAGATCGCTCACAATTCGGTTTTTCATCTCGAGCGCGGCCTTATTTGTAAAGGTCATAGCAATGATCTGACCCATTTCGGCCCGATTTTCCTGATTGCTCAACAACAAACGCAAATAATTGCGCACCAAATTGAATGTTTTTCCGCTTCCGGCTGAGGCGTTTAGGACTAAAAGTGGTTTTGCTTGTTGCATAGGAATTCGTATCGCTGAAGCCTCGAATTTACACAAAATCAAAACTTGATTAAAAACTTTTTTTTTCGGTGATCATTCCGTAAATTTGAGTAATGCGCTTACATCATTTGCTTGTTCTGTTTTTGTCGGTGCTGGTACTGACAACTAGTTGTAAAGATAAAGAGGAAAATGTACCTACTGACGAGCCTGCTCAGTTGGAGTTGCATCTGCTGCCTTTCTTCCAAAACGACACGCTGGAATTGGATTCTACGGTGGTTTTGAGCAATGGATTTAAAATGCAGGTGACCGATATCAAGTGTTATTTTTACGGATTGGGAAATAACGGTCAGCAACTCAAACAAGCTGTACTCTACAATTACCGCGAAAAAGGATCCCAATTGCTTAAGGTTCCGGGAAATTACCAAGATTTTCCGGCTTTATCGGGTTATTTGGGTGTGACAGCTCCAACGAACAATGCTGATCCCTCAGCCTTTCCAAATGAAAGTGATTTGAATATTACAAACGCTGGGGACATGCATTGGGGCTGGAATCCGGGTTATATTTTTATCAAATTTGAAGCTAAAGCGGATACGATCCCAGACGGGAATGACATTTTCAATCATTTGTTAGTTTACCATATTGGAACCAATCCGTACATCAGCTCGCTTCAATTTCCTACTCTGAATTGGCAGTCGATCAATTCTAAATTGCACCGTGCTAATTTGCGCCTGCATGTGAATGCGATTTTTGACAACCTCGTTAGTCCGATAGATATTCGTTCAGAATACATGACGCACAGTGGTAGTGGTACCGAATTGTTAACAGAGAAGTTTCGTTTCAACTTCGTACAAGCCTTACAAGCGCAATGATCCGGTTGATTCTCATAGCGACGTTGGGGTTACTCTTGTTTGCTCGCTGTAACAAGGACAAGGTTGTTCATGAACCTACGCCATACGTCTTGCAAATTCCGGATCATTTTCCGGATATGATGATTCCTGCCGATAATCCGATGACAGTTGAAGGTGTGGAATTGGGACGGATCTTGTTTTACGAGAAGAAGCTCTCTTTGGATAATTCGATTTCGTGTGCATCGTGCCATGCTTCGGCTGCCGGTTTTTCTGACCCGAATCAATTCTCTTTCGGTGTAAATAATGCTCAAGGAACACGCAATTCAATGGCTTTGGTGAACTTAGGGTGGCAGCAGTTCTTTTTTTGGGATGGACGTAAAGGAACCTTGGAGGATCAGATCTTGGAACCGATCCCAAATCCGGTTGAGATGCATCAATCCTGGCCCGATGCTTTGGCGAAATTAAAAAAGGATGTGCGTTATCGCAATCGGTTTTTTCAAGCTTTTGGTACCTCGGAGTTTGATTCTACACACGTTGCAAAGGCAATTGCGCAATTTTTGCGAACCATGATCTCGGCAAATTCCAAATTCGATGTGATGTACAAATTCGAAAATGGAATGCCGTTGAATTCCCAGGAAAATGTGATCAAAAATAGCGTTACCCCAGAGGAATGGGCAGGATACGATCTGTTCAAAAGCTTGAATGGCGCTGATTGTTTTCATTGTCATAACGGTCCTTTGATGCAAGTGCAGAAATTTTCAAACAATGGTTTAGATGCAGTGTTTACAGATCTCGGACGAGGTGGGGTCACTGGAAATGCGAACGATAACGGAAAATTCAAAGTGCCAACCTTGCGTAATATTGCACTCACGGCACCGTACATGCACGACGGCAGATTTGCTACTTTGGATGAGGTGATCGAACATTATTCCACAGGTGTGCATGTTTCGTCCACCATCGACCCGTTGATGGAGTTTGCAAATCAAGGCGGGGTTCAACTGGATGCACAACAAAAACAGTTACTAAAAGCATTCCTGTTAACGTTAACAGATACACTCTTTGTAACTAATCCGAACTTTAAACCGTTAAAACCCTAGTAAATAAGTGGATTATAACTAAGTTTGCAGCCCTCGTTTTTGATTATGGTAGATGAAAGAAGATTAACAACTGAAGAAAAGGCGCTTAAGATCAACTTGACTTCGGATATTTACGGCTGTTTTGCCGAGATTGGGGCAGGTCAGGAAGTTGCGGCGAACTTCTTCAAGGCTGGAGGTAGTTCCGGAACGATTGCTTACACACAGTCGGCTTATGATATGAAAGTTTCGGACGCCATGTATGGTCCTGCTTCTCGTTATGTATGCGAAGAGCGTTTGATGACCATGCTGGAAACGGAATACAATACCTTGAGCGAACGTTTGCCAAAAAAACATGAAGAGTCGCGATTCTTTGCGTTTTGCAATACAGTAGAATCTTTGAACTACCACAAAACAAATCAAGGTCAGGGTTGGGTTGGAATTCGGTTTCAGTTATTTCAAGGCGGTCCCATCAACGACATCGTCCTTCACGTGAAAATGCATGATAATTCGCATAAAGGTCAGCAAGATGCCTTGGGTATTTTAGGGGTGAATTTGATCCATGCAGCGTTTTTTCATACGGATGACCTTGATGAATTTCTGACGAATTTGGTACACCGCATTCCGCGTGATCGGGTAGAAATAGATATGATGCGTGCCTCCGGTCCGGATCTGGGAAATGTGGATAATCGGATCATTGCCTTGAATTTGGTGAAACGCGGCATGACCGATGCAACAATGTTCGACTTGTGTGGAAGTGTCTTGCAACCGGCAAGCGCCTTGTATAAACGTAATATCTTGTTGATGCGTGGTCGCTTCCGTCCAGTTACGAAAGTTCATTTGGACATGATCGAAAAGGGAACTGAACAGTTTTTGCTCGAAGAAGGCGTTAAAGAAGATAATCTTTCGGTTGTTTTCGAGTTAACGTTGAAAGATTTGACCGCTGATGGAAAGATCTCGGATAAAGATTTCATCGATCGCGCTGAACTTTTAGGCTCATTGGGGTATACGGTGATGATCTCCAATTATTTGAAGCACTATAAAATGCTCGAATACTTGTCGACAATTGCACGCGGCTACAAAATGGGAGTGATCGCTGGAATCTACAATTTACATACGATTTTTGACGAACGATACTACGATAATTTGCCCGGCGGCTTGCTAGAGGCTTTCGGAAGAGGTTTTGGACACAACGTGAAAATGTTTGTCTATCCCGCAAATAACGTAGACACCGGTGATTTGTACACCTTGGATCAGATCAATATTCCAAAACATTTGTTGGGCTTGGTTAAATTCCTGCGAGACAACAATAAAATGGAGCCGATCACCAATTTTGACCAATCTCTACTGCACATTTTATCCGATGATGTACTTGCAAAGATCAGAGCTTGTTCGTCTACGTGGGAACAAGATGTGCCGGAAAATGTAGTGAAAGCAATTAAGTATTTCGAGCTCTTTGGATATTGTAAACATCCGGATGTTGCTATGAATATGAATTGACGACGCCATGTTGTTGTTTCCTTCTACTAAAAAGATACCCGTATGCCGCATATCAAGAACGCACTCATTCGTTACCGGATCATAGATCGAGCTTTGCGAAACTCGTTGAAGGCCTATCCATCTAAGGCGGCATTGCGTGAGGCTTGTGAAGAGGCTTTGTTTGGAAGCGTGCACGGAGAAAATATTTGTGATTCGACGATCGAGAAAGATATGTACGCCATGAAAATGGAACACGACGCGCCAATCAAATATTCGAAACGCTATGGAGGGTATTATTACACAGAACCAAACTTTTCTCTTGATGAGATCCCATTAACTCCTGATGATATTGATGCTATCCGCTTTGCGGCGAATACCTTGAGTCAGTTCAAGGATGTGGGAATGTTCAAACAGTTCGGTTTTGCTATTGACAAGATCGTGGAACGTATGGAGATCAGTAACGATCTTTCAGATGAAACGGTCGGAGAATTCGTGCAATTTGAAACACCTGTTGAAACAAGAGGGGCAGAGTTTTTGAATCCGCTGCTAACCGCGATCAAAGCCAGGCAGGTAGTATATTTTGACTATGAAAGCTTTCAAACACAGAAGCGTAAAGCTCGGAAAGTTGTCCCGTTGTTACTGAAAGAATACCGCAATCGCTGGTATTTGTTGAGTTATGACCTGGTTAAAGAAGGGATCATCACCTACGGTTTGGATCGCATGTTCAATTTGGAGCAATCGGAGGAAAAAATGGTTAGTCCGGTATCCTTTAATCCTGCACAATTTTTCAAATACGCCATTGGTATCACGGCAAGTAGCGGTCAGCCTGAAACAATCGTTTTCAAAGCAGAGAATATCGCCGCGAAATACATTGAATCGCAGCCATTTCATTGGTCACAAAAAGTGATAAAAGAAGGAAAGAACAAGACGACTTTTGAGATGCAGGTCTTTATTTCGGAAGAGTTGATCCGAGCCTTCTTGAGTTACGGTGGAGAGATAGAGGTGCTTGCCCCTGAGCTGTTGCGTGATCATATCATTCGTCGCGTAAAAAGTATGGTGGATAATTACCTGTAAAAATTGCGTTCGCCGACGTGCGAAATGTGTAAATTCGTGGAAAATTTAGCACGATGACTATTAAGCAACACCTGGAAAATGGCGTTTTAACACTGACGTTGAATCGTCCGGAAGTGTTCAATTCCTTCAATAAAGAAATGGCAATGCTGTTACAGGATTCTCTGGATGAAGCAGCTAAAAATGATCAGGTTCGCGCAATTGTTCTCACCGGAGAAGGCAAAGCGTTTTGTGCCGGACAGGATCTTTCAGAGGCAATGGATCCGAACGGACCGGAATTGCAAAGCATTGTTCGTGATCATTACAATCCGATCATCGAGAAGATCCGCAACCTAGAAAAACCGGTTATTGCAGCTGTTAATGGCGTTGCAGCAGGGGCAGGTGCGAATATTGCTTTGGCGTGTGACCTAACGGTTGCAAAATATTCCGCTTCCTTCATTCAAGCATTTTCTAAAATTGGATTGATTCCGGATTCGGGTGGAACTTTCTTTTTGCCACGGATCGTGGGCGCTCAAAAGGCATTGGCTTTAATGATGACGGGTGAAAAAGTGTCGGCGGAAGAAGCAGATGCCATGAATATGATCTACAAGGCCGTTCCGGATCAAAATTTTGAAGAGGAAGTTGCACAGTTGGCTGCTTCGATGGCTCAAATGCCAACTTTTGGTTTGGGATTGACCAAAAGAGCGGTCAATCGATCTTTTACAAATGATTTAACAACGCAATTGGCTTTGGAAGAAGAATTGCAAACGATCGCGGGTCAATCACATGATTTCAAGGAGGGAGTAAACGCATTTTTGGAGAAGCGCAAGCCAGTCTTTAAAGGGAAATAGAAATTTATTGAGAATTGAGAATGTAGAAGTGAAAAGTAATTTCTCAACTGCATTTTCCTTTTTTCATTTTCAAGTATAGCATGAAAATAGGAGTATTAGGAGCGGGAACCATGGGTGCGGGTATCGCACAAGTTGCGGCACAGGCTGGACATTCAGTGGTATTGGTAGACGTGAATCAAGATCAGTTGAATAAAGCCTTGGCTGGATACAACAAGGTGTTTGATCGCATGATTGAAAAAGGAACCATCGATCTTGCCGGAAAGGAAGTCATCCTGGAGCGCATCGAATTGGTGGATCGGATTGCTGGATTTGCTTCTTGTGACCTGGTAATCGAAGCGATCGTTGAGAAGTTAGAAGTAAAGCATGCCGTATTTAAAGAGATGGAATCGGTGGTTTCTGAATCATGTATTTTGGCTTCAAATACGTCGTCACTTTCCATTGCGTCAATTGGATCTGTTTTAAAAAGATCAGACCGCGTGATCGGAATACATTTCTTCAATCCCGCACCATTGATGCCTTTGGTAGAGATCATTCCTGCCGTTCAAACCAGTTCGGAAACACTGGAGACTTGTAAGGCATTGATCGCAACTTGGAAAAAAATTGGGGTGGTCTGTAAAGACACTCCCGGATTCATCGTTAATCGCGTCGCACGTCCTTTTTACGGAGAAGCTTTGCGTATCTATGAAGAAGGAATTGCAGATTTTGCAACGATCGATTGGGCGATGACAGAATTGGGTGGTTTTAAAATGGGCCCTTTCACATTGATGGATTATATCGGAAATGATATCAATTACGCCGTTACGGAATCCGTGTTCAGTGCATTTTATTTTGACCCGCGCTTCAAGCCGTCGTTTACACAAAAACGTCATGCGGAAGCAGGATTTTATGGAAGGAAAAGCGGCCGAGGATACTATTCGTACGCCGAAGGTTCAGTATTGCCGGAGCCGAATCGGGATGAGCTTTTAGGAAAACAAATTCTGGATCGCATCTTAGCGATGTTGATCAACGAAGCCTATGATGCACTTTATTTAAATATAGCGAGTAAAGAGGATATCGATCTGGCAATGACCAAAGGAGTAAATTATCCAAAAGGTCTTCTGGCTTGGTCGGAAGAGATCGGATTGAAGGAAGTGTTGAATCGTTTGCAAACGCTGTTCGAGGAATACGGCGAAGATCGATACAGGCCAAATGTTTTACTGAAACGCCTAGCGCATGCATAAATTACGATCCCCGCTCATACGAACGGGGATTTTTATTTGTAGGATTTCAGTTCTTTTTCAGCTTGCTTGGCATAATAACCTTTCTGGTTTTTGATTTCCTGAAAGAGTTGTTTCGCATCCACGTTTTGTCCGGCAGCTTGTTTTGACTTGGCTAAATACCACAGGGCTTCTTCGTTGAAATTTGAAAAATCTAGTTGTAAACAGGCAGAAAAATGACTAGCCGCTTGATCGTATTGTCTCAGATTGTAATTACACCAGCCTGCATAAAAATGAGCATTCACGTCGTCTGGGTAAGTTGCGAGTATTTCTTCTAATCTACCCAAAGCTTGCTTCCAGCGCTCTTTCGATATATAGTTCAAGGTTTTGTCCAAATAGTCCATATATGGGATCTGAACCATTTTAGTGGTTGGTTCTTCGTCTTCCTTTCCATAGCTTTCAAGATCAGCGGGTAATCCGGTCAATACGATCTGCTCGATCTCAACGGTTGGTTTGGATCGATAGGCACTATAATCGATCGCTTTCAATTGGTTCAGGTAGATCTCCTTTCCCGATTTTTGTTTCGAAATTGTCACCGATTGTTCTACAGTTACTGGAAGCGGTTCCATCTTTTCGATCATCGTGATGAATTCAGGGGTATGTGCGTTTGTCGGAGTATTTTCTTTAGGATGCTGTTTTTTCGACTGTTCTTGTGCTGTTTGGATATCTTGCATCGAAATCTGTTCAGACTTTGGCAAGGCAACCAGGGTATCGATGTGTTCCGGTAAACGGAGGTCTGTTCGTTCGATCGCCATGGAGACCAATTGCTCTGGTGTCGGTTGCTTGTCACCAGATTTTAGAAAGATCCAAGTACCTATTGCTCCAGTGATTCCCACGAAGAGAAGGATATAGGTGAGCCAAATTCCGGATTGCTTATTCGGATGCATCCGTGCGAAAGCATCATCCAGTTCACGCATGGTGCTTGTTTCCGAAAGTCCGCTCTCGTTCCATCCATCACGCGCATCCCGATCGAAATCGTCAAGAAAGGGGTTCTTATGCTCTGGTTTTGTTGTTTTCATGGCGTTCCATCCAAATTTTTATGTTTCGTTTGCCATTTTGAATGGCACTTTTAACGGTGTTTAAAGAAATATTCAATCCTTCACTGATCTGTTGGTACGATTGATCCTGAAGATAGAATAGTTCTACACATTGTTTTTGCTCTTCCTTTAAAGTAGCGATCGCTTGTTCTAGTAGACTCAGTTGTGCTTCTTTCTCCAGAATTATGTGAGCTTCATCATCACTTGCTGCTGCGATGGGAAGGGAGTCGATAGGAGTTGTGTGATGCCCTTTGTGCTTCCGCAAGTACATGAAACATTCATTTCGGGTTACCTGATACAACCACGATTTAAAATGTTGAATCGTATGTTTCTCAAGTTTTTCAGCTAATTCACCAAATATTTTCAAGGTAATGTCCTGCGCATTTTCTTTATTCTTTAAATACTTCAGGCAGCTACCCATCACAAGGTGTGCGTAGCGTTCATACAATATAGTAATGGTAAGTGGGTTTTTCTCACGCAAGAAAACTTGGATCAACTCCTGATCATCCAACTGTTCAAACTGATATTTACTTTTCTTGAAGAACATCTTGTGGTAAAGATGCAATTTCTTTTGAATTCCATAAATGGCGTCATTTTTTTTCGCTTGGATGAAAAAATGTATTTTTAACCAGAATGAATGCGATTAGAAAAATTGGAGTGCTTACTTCTGGCGGCGATGCGCCGGGAATGAATGCGTGTTTGCGTGCGGTTGTGAAATCAGCCTTGGCAAATGGGGTAAGTGTTTTGGGAATTCAGGATGGATATCAGGGACTAATCGAAGGACGTTTGCAACCCCTGTCGTATTTAGAGGTGAATAACATCATTCACTTAGGTGGTACTATTTTGGGTTCAGCGCGAAGCAAAGAGTTTCTAACGGTAGATGGGCGTCAGAAAGCGATCGAACATTTACGCAGAAATGAGGTGGATGGTTTGGTGTTGATCGGTGGCGACGGAACCTTTGCTGGGGGTACTGTTCTTTCCGGTGAGATGAATATTCCAATTATAGGTATACCGGGTACCATTGATAACGATATTGCAGGAACACAATATACGATCGGTTACGACACCTGTTTGAATACGGTAATTGATGCGGTAGACAAGATACGCGACACGGCATCGAGTCATCACCGGGTGTTTTTCGTGGAGGTAATGGGTAGAAACTCGGGCTACATTGCATTGAATGCGGCAATAGCCAGTGGTGCTGAGAATGTATTATTACCAGAATCACATACGGATATCGAGCAACTGGCCGCAGCCATCCGCACACAAAACAAAGGTGTTCGCAGTTCCATGATTATTGTAGCAGAAGGCGATGATGGAGGCGGAGCACTGGAGATCATGGAAAAAGTTCGGCCATATCTAAAGGAGTACGACCTTCGCCATTCGGTATTAGGTCACATTCAACGTGGGGGTAGACCTTCTGCTTCGGATCGGATCTTGGCAACC
>CAYRVL010000021.1:0-21006 GCA_964427665.1 uncultured Fluviicola sp.
CGTTGTTGCAATCAATCCATTGGTAGGATGCACCGTTTTGAGTTGCAGTTAAAGTGATCCCAGAAGTTGTAACACCATTATCTAATGAACAGGTTTGATATTTCAACAAAAATGCATTAATGCTTCCGCTGATATTGGTGTATTCAAATGCATTGTTTGAAAAATCAGGCTTGATAGTTTGGTTGCTATTTCCAGTTAAATAGATGGAACCATCATTTGATACCGTTAAAATAGTCTTAGGTCGCAAAGGATATAAGGCTGAACTAGTCCCCATGTTGTAGATCGTATCATTAAAAAGTTCAGTACCATCCAATTCACTAAAAATTGAAATATTAGTTTGAAAAGAAAGAATATCGCTGGCTAATACGACATCATTAGAGGCCAACAGGGCTAAATCAACAATGTAATCATCATATGGTGTAACAGTGGCTAATTTGGCCCAAACATGCTGACCAGAAGCCGAAACTTTGTGGACAAAAGGAACCCGTCCCGTAGTTGAATTAGTCAATGGAAAAGTTGAATTCGGTCCGTAGTTTACAGTAATAGTGTTTTGAATTCCAGTTTGATAGATATTTCCGTTTGCATCGCAGGTCAGATTACGAACTTGGTATCCAGACGCTGATGCTTGACATCTAACATCATTTACCCACTGGTAAACACCTGAACTGTTAAGTTTCAAAATAAATTTATTCCTTTTAGAATAGTCTGTGCTTAGCAATGCTGTGCCTGATCCTGGATCGAAATCGATGTCATGCATATAATGTCCACCAGCAATGATGTTATTCGATCCGTCGATAGTCAAATCGGAAATGTAGCATCTTCCGGCACCTTGTATGCTTTTTTGAAAAATCAAGCTACCAGAAGATGATATTTTTAAAATTGAACCGTACTCATAACTTGAACTGCTTGGATTTACACCAGTAAAACCTACTATA
This sequence comes from uncultured Fluviicola sp., assembly GCA_964427665.1. Classification (GTDB taxonomy): domain Bacteria; phylum Bacteroidota; class Bacteroidia; order Flavobacteriales_D; family Crocinitomicaceae; genus Fluviicola. The sequence continues at coordinate 936 of CAYRVL010000021.1, forward strand.
GCATTACCTTGGGAATCTGTTTCAACACTTGCGCCATAATCATCAGCATTATTCAAACCAAAAATAGTAGACCAAACGTGAGTACCTGAATTATTTAATTTTATTAGGAATATATCCCAGTTTGATCCCAAAGCATTGATTGTTGAAACACCAGCGCCTGGATCTGCATCAAAAGATGAATGAACGGCACCATAATTTTCACCTACCAGGTAAATATTACCAGAGTTATCTACCGAAAAGTCCGAGATGTATTGTTCATTAGCATGTGCCGCAGTTAAACCAACGACAGTCCAAAGAACATTTCCATTGGCGTCTTGTTTCTGGAAATAATCCTGGTAAGAATAATCTCCGTTTAAACCAACGAGTGTTGCTGTAGTACCTAAATCTACATCTAAAGTGTCGTTTGAAGCACCATAGATATATACGTTGTTGCTTGCATCGGTCTTAATGATTTGCAAAGATGCTTGCCCCGATTTCGGAGCATACTGTTGTCCAGAGGCAAATGAGGGTGCTTGAGCGAAACTACCGCTATATAGAAACAAACAAGTTAAAGTAAAGAATGTTTTTTTCATAAGTTAAATTTTTCTTCAAACCTATTGGATTTGATTCGAGCGGTAAAGTATTTTTTCAGCAACAGCCAATTGAGTTGAGGAATGGACAAAAACAAAAAAAATCAGTCACTTTGGACTGATTTTCACGAATGGAATAGTTGTCTGTTATGAGCTATTTCGGTTGAAACATGCTTTCAAATTCGTTTTTCTTGTATTTGGATAATTTGGTCATTAAACCATTGGTCATTTCAACCGATAATTCTGTTTTTGAATAACGTTCCACTTTTTGCACATTCAATAACCACGATTTGTGTGATCGTATGAATTGGTCGTTTTCCTCCAACATATTTTCGTAAAACTTGAGGTTTTTACTAACGGTGAATTGTCGTATAACAGTATGAATGGTACAATAGGATTCCATGGCTTCAATAGCAATGATATCATTGAGTGGAAGGATGTGTTGTTGTCCTCGATCAGAAACTACTAGGTTTTCCAGTTGTTTGGTTTGAAGTGTATTTTTGAGCACTGATAAACGTTCTGCTTGTTCCAATAAATTAATGCGATCGTTTGTTCTAGAGACAGCGTTCTTTAAACGTTCAATATCGATTGGTTTCAACAGATAATCGATCGCAGCAATTTCAAATGCCTTCAACGCATATTGTTCGTATGCAGTGATGAAAATGATCTGAAAATTAATTTTCTCGAAAAATTGTACAATTTCAAACCCTGAATAATTGGGCATTTCAATGTCTAAAAAAACCAAATCGGGTTGATGTGTCTTGATCGCGTCTACTGCTTGTAATACATTTTCACAACGTGCGCACAATTCCACTTCGGGACAAAAACGCGCTAATAAATTGGAAAGTACATTGCGTGCACTTTCTTCATCATCCACTAATATGGCTTTCATTTTTTTCATGCGGATTCAAAGTTAATTAGGCTTTCAGATTTTAAAGCCGTTTTTCTATGAATAGTCTCCTTTAATCAACGAATGGATGCGATTGTTTGGTAACGCCTGATTTCATAAACACAATTATTGCGGCGATTTTAGAATTTGCGAACAAAAGGAATATGCAAAATAACCCTAGTTCCGATCACTTTTCCATTTTCTTCGAGGTCGATAAATGTATATCCGTAGTTGCCATCGATTAAATGACCCAAAATATCAAAACGTTTTTTCATCGCGTGACCAGAAAAGGATTCATGGTCTTTGCGTTGACGGGCGTTGATTTCTTTGGATCGCTCCCTACCAACACCATTGTCTTCTACGATACATTCCAAATGATTTTCCTTCAATTGAAGTGCAATGCGCAATTCTTTCATTCCTTCTTTGTGCAGCAAGCCATGAACTAAAGCATTTTCTGCAAAGGGTTGAATCAAAAGTGGAGGAACCATCAATCCATCGGGTAAATTTTCTGAAATGGAGTAATTAAATTGATCCTTAAAACGCAGTTTTTCTAATTTCAGGTAGATGTTCAATAGTTCTAGCTCTTTCTCCACTTCAATAAATTCTTTTTCGGAATAATTCAAGGTTTTACGTACCAGATTACTGAAAGTGGTTATGTAAGAATAGGAGTTTTCTACATCTCCACGTAACACCAAATCCTGAATGGAATTCAAAGAATTGAATAAAAAATGTGGATTCATTTGCGATTGAATGGCCGAAAGCTTGGACAAATTCAACTCGTTTTCTCGTTTGATTTTTAAGTTGGTTCGTTTCACTTGATAGCGGAAAAGCAAGTAAATCAATCCTAAGCCCAAAATAGCAATTAAAGCAATGAACCACCATGTTTTATAAAAAACAGGATAGACATAGCCACGAAGGATTTGAGTTTTTGATAACGGAAATAAATCGTTATCCACCACTTTTATTTTTAACTCAAAATTACCCGATGTTAAATGATTTAAGTTGATTTGTTGCGTTGAACCCGGAAGGTATTCCCAAGCCGCGCCATTGAGGGAATAAGCCAATTGAAAATTGCCATTGCTTTTGTAATAAATCGCAGCAAGTGGAATGGTCAATTTTTGTTTTTCTTGAAACGAATAATTCGAACGAATTGCTGTTTTCTTTCCATCAATGTGAATGGCATTTAACCACAAAAGTGCTGCACCACGATCGCTGCTTGAAGAAAGTGGAATTCGCTGCACACCACGACCTGTGCCTAGCCACAAATGTTTGCCTAAAATCACTAAATCCTGAATGTTGTTGGAAGCAATTCCGTCTTTGGTATCTTTCCATCGGAGGGTTTTATTTGGGATCGAATACGTCAGTAAACCAACATTCGTGGCGATGTAAACCGCATTGTGATGAGCGATGAGTTTACTGGGTTGTCCTTTGTCCCATTTTGCCAGAAGAGTCAAGGATTGATTGTTGGAAATTTGATACAGTTGATTGTCAAAAGTTAACACATAAATGATGTTTTTGGTTGGGTGCTTCGAAATGCTTTTGATGGTGATACCGTCCAATAAATGAATGGTTTGTTTAAAATTGTGCCCATCGTAAACCCATTGATATAGTCCGTCATTTGAAGCGATCCACGCCTTGGTTTGCGCTGAGTTCGGAATAATGGCTCTGATCCAATTGACGTCTAATTGTTTGAGTGGTTGATTCTTTTCTTTGTAGAACAAACCGTGGGACCCGCCATACAACCAACCGTTTCCAAATCGGGTCATTACTTTTGTTGCCTCTCGTTCAATCGGTTTTGCGATAAGTTGTTTTCCGTCAAATTCGTGAAGAATGTTGGTGATATTGAATCGCAAATGATGATCAAGTGGGTCGACATCAAAACTTTGAATATCAGCTTGAATCTGAGTACCAAGGTTCTTTAGTTCAAATGTTTCAGGATTCAATCGATAGACAATTCCATTCACCGTTCCGAAAAACAACGATTTACCATCCGTTGCCATTTTACCAATGTGTTCGTTGGTGAGAGTAAAATCATCTTTGTTCCAAATGATGTAATTCAATTTCGGGATGCGGATAATTCCAGATTGCAAAGTGGTTAACCAAACATTTCCTTGATGATCGTAAATGCCATCCGAAAAGGCGATGTGTGGGTATAGAATTCGTGCAGTTTTAGTGTTGAAATTGTAAATAATCACACCCTGGTAGGTAAAAACCCACAAGTTGTTATCAGAAAGAACGCGAACAGAAGCGATTTTTTTATGTTGAATGGCTCGGATTAAATTTGGCTCTTTGTAATTCACCAATTGATTGTTGAGCAATGTAAAAACATTGGTTTGTTCCTGTGAAAAAATCCAGAACCGATTGGCGTAATACGTGTATCGAAATGGTGAATATGGTTGAACGTTCTTAAATAACAATTCAGAAGATTGTTGCCCGTCCCAACGAATAAAACTTTGGGGAGCAATGAACCAATGTTGTTCCTTGGATTGTGAGTCGTAATTCGTTTTTAGGAACCGTTGAAGCTTTGGTCTGGGTTCGTTTCCAGTTTTCCAATAGTTCAAATTTTTCCATTTTTTTGTTAGTTCATTGTAAACCGAAACCCCATCATTGTGCGATACAATTAAATTTCCATTCCCATCCGTTACTAATTTAATGATGGTTGGATAAGGATGATTTAATTCTTTCAGAACTCCGTTTGATATGTAAAAAAGTTGATTTTTAAAATTGTTGCAATACAACGTGCCACTTGAAGAGAAAACTACATTTGTTTTTGCGTTGGAAGTTTGCGTCTGGCATTCAAACGCCTGAAAGCGGAATCCATCAAAACGGTACAAACCAGCGTCGCAACCCAACCAAATGAATCCTTTTTTATCTTGGTCAATGCTGTACACTTCGTTCGATGGCAATCCTTTCTCGTCGTCGTAGACATAAAAGAACGGATTTTGAGCCCAACATAATTGGTATAGAAACAGGAAGCTAAATATGGTCGTTAGTTTGACAAGAAATGTTACCATATTACGAAATTAACGAAAAGGGTCAGTTCTTCTCATGGCACTTTATGAATGAATTAGATTTGTCAACGAATAGGAATGAATTCTTATTAATTAATTAGGAAATGATCGATATCCACATGAAAGCTATGTATTAAACTTCGTGACTAAAAAGCGGAAGAAACTTATTTTCGACTTATTTCAATGAAAACCTTATTGTGCTATTGACTCCAAACAAACGAATTGGCCAAAAGGAGAGGAGACGTTTAAGTCAGTTTTCTTCATGAATTGGAATTCAATTTTGATCTATGCCTTGATCGCAACTTCAGTGTTCATAATTTTGTACTTCATACTTCGGAAAAAGAAGTAATCCACTAAGCAGGTAGAATATTCAGAAACATTTTTTTTCTTGCCCTTTTAAATCCTTTTTTTTTCACTAATTTCGCCCGCACATTTTAAATAATTAGAACTATGTCATATTTGTTTACCTCGGAATCAGTTTCTGAAGGACACCCGGATAAAGTTGCTGACCAGATTTCCGATGCGTTGATCGACCATTTCATGGCTTTTGACCCCTCGTCGAAAGTTGCTTGTGAAACGCTTGTAACAACAGGTCAAGTGGTTTTGGCCGGAGAGGTAAAAACAAATACTTACCTGGATGTACAAGGTATTGCACGTGAAGTGATCCGTAAGATCGGTTACACGAAGTCTGAATACATGTTCGAGGCAAACTCATGTGGTATTCTATCAGCAATTCACGATCAGTCGGATGATATCAACCAAGGTGTCGACCGCGTTGTGTCGAATGACGATTTCGAAGCGAAAGCAGAAGCGCAAGGTGCAGGTGACCAAGGGATGATGTTTGGTTATGCGACTAAAGAAACTGAAAATTACATGCCATTGGCATTGGATTTGGCTCATAAGATCTTGCAGGAGTTGTCTTTTATCCGCAACAATGAGCCGAATTTGATCGGTTACTTGCGTCCGGATGCGAAGTCTCAGGTTACGATCGAGTATTCCGATGACAATGTTCCTCAGCGCATCGATACGATCGTCGTATCTACACAGCACGACGATTTTGATACAGAGGCAAACATGTTGGCGAAGATCAAAAAAGATATCATCGAGATCGTTATCCCACGTGTGAAGGCAAAATTGAAGCCTGAATTGCAAGCGTTGTTCAACGATCAGATCACATACCATATCAACCCAACAGGGAAATTTGTGATCGGTGGTCCACACGGAGATACTGGTTTGACAGGCCGTAAGATCATCGTTGATACATACGGAGGTAAAGGTGCTCACGGTGGTGGTGCTTTCTCTGGAAAAGACCCTTCTAAAGTTGACCGTTCTGCCGCATACGCAACACGTCACATTGCAAAGAACTTGGTAGCTGCCGGTTTGTGTGACGAGGTGTTGGTGCAAGTGTCTTACGCAATTGGTGTTGCAAAACCTTGTGGTTTGTTCATCAATACTTACGGAACTGCAAAAGTAGATATGACAGATGGTGAGATTGCTCGCAAAGTAGAGGAGATTTTCGATATGCGTCCTTACGCGATCGAGCAACGCTTGAAATTGCGTAACCCGATCTATTCGGAGTCTGCGGCATACGGACACATGGGACGTAAGAACGAAGTGGTTACAAAATCATTCAAAGCTCCGGATGGAACAGTTAAAACCTTAGAGGTTGAATTGTTTACTTGGGAGAAATTGGATTATGCGGATCAAGTAAAAGCAGCATTCGGTTTGTAATCGAAGGTTCTAAATAGTTAAAAAAATCCCGGTCTGTACGATCGGGATTTTTTTTGTCCGAACAGGTCGGTTGGGGGAAGAATTTGACGTTTACCTAGTCTGCTTTGGGCAAGTATTTTTCGGTGATCGGGAATTGACGCATGTATTGATACATACCAGAAAGACGCTGTTTGCGCACAAATGGAGCCAGATTCTGTCTTTCTTTCGGATCTTTTTTCAGGTTGTAGATCTCCACGCGGTTTGGTGCGATGTTCATTCGGTGGATGTAATGCAAGTCGTTTTGTAGGATCGATAATCCCACTTTGAAACGCGCGATCTTACTGTTATTCATGGTCAAGATGCAGCGATCGCTCGGAACCGGTTTCAATAAACTGTAGCCGGTGAACGCTTGTCGTGCGGATTTCAAGCTGGGTTCATTTTCCAAATCCAACAGATCCATGATTGTTGGTGCAATATCGATAGTAGCCACCGCTTTTTTCAAGTTTGCTCGCAATGCTTGTTGCGGTAATTTCTGAGCTAAAATCGGAGGAAGATAGATCATTAACGGTACGCTGATCGTTTCGGTATAATAACTGTCCACATGTCCGATGTTGTTGTGATCTTTCAACGATTCTCCGTGATCTGAAGTGAAAATGATCACCGTATTTTCCAGTTGGCCGTTGTGCTTCAGTTTCGCAAACAATTGTCCCAATAAAAAGTCCTGGTAGAAAATCGAATTGTCGTATTCATCCACAAAGGTCCCGTTCCACTTCTGAAATTTTCCGGGAATCTTGTAAGGATAATGGGTAGCGTTCAGTTGTACTGCGCCGAAGAACGATTTATTCTTCATTTTTTCCAAATGAGCGATCACCGCGTTTACGGTGTGCTGGTCATCAACGCCCAGATCATTGAAAAAGGGTTTTCCACTGGTTTCTTTGTTCCAGGTATAATCCAGCTGGGCGCCGGCATAATAACGATCAAAGCGGTACCATTTCATGGTGTGTGAACTCATGAAAAAAGTCTGGTAGTTCAACATTTTTGCGTAATCCCAAATGAACGGTTGACTGTAAAATTCTTCCGGTTCCTGATACGGACCGATTCCTGTTAACACGCCCGGAACGGCGAGCATGGTCGTTGTTGAAACACAATACGGTTTCTCAAAGACAAAGAAATTCTCCGCGTTTTCCGCTTGAAATTGATCGATGTTTGGTGTTGTTCCGCGGGTGTATCCATAAGGACCTAAATTCTGATTGCGCAAACTTTCGCACAACACCACCAATACGTTAAAGGGTTTTGGATCGCCAACTACCGGTAAATCCAAAGGAGTTCTGGCTTGTAGACCTTTTCCTTTGAATGATGGGTTTGGGTCGTAATCTACCACATGACGAATGATTGCCGACGAAAAGTTCGTGTCAACGATTAAGCATTGGTCGTACTTTTTAATGAAGCTACTTCCCAAGATCAATCCTGTTAATCCCAAAGCCGCGGAAGCCAGAAAAGCAACGCGTGTGTTTTTTCGGTGCTTCTGCGCCGTCACAGTTTTAAAATACCAGAGTAAACCCGAAAAACCGATCGTGAACAAGAACATGTCTGTGAGATTCACGGAGTCTTTCAGCAGGACGAACGCGCTCAGCGGCTCATTCTTGAAGTACTCAAAGGTGTAATAATTTGGGTAGAAGCCATTGAACACAAAGAATAAATAGGAGGCGATCACTGCGATCACAATGAAGGCCGCGTAGGAGATCAACAGCGGCCAATAGATCCATTTTCGCGTGCGTAAACGCTGCAGGGCGAACATGCTGAAAAAGTACAAACTAAGCGATGCGATCAACGACAAGCCATAAGCCGTTAGTTGTTTTGGTTTGTAATAACCCAATAATTCCCAACGCACCCATCCGTCAATGACCAGATAGAGTAGTGGAAACAGCAAAATCAGCGACTGTCGTTTGAACATGCGGCAAAAATACGCAATCCTGTTAGAGGTTAACGGCGTAGCAAGCCAAATCAACCAACTTGTTGGCGTAGCCCCATTCGTTGTCGTACCAAGCCACAACTTTTACGAAATGGTCGTTCAAAGCGATGCCGGCTTTGGCGTCAAAGATTGCTGTATGGGAGTTGCCCACGAAATCTTGCGATACCGCATCCTCTTCGGTGTAAGCTAAAATTCCTTGAAGTTCTCCTTCAGAAGCCTGCTTCATGGCTGCACAAATGTCCCTGTAGCTCGCAGCTTTTTCCAAACGAACGGTCAGATCGACAACAGAAACATCCGGTGTAGGAACGCGGAAAGCCATTCCCGTCAATTTACCTTGCATTTGGGGCAAAACCAAAGCAACTGCTTTTGCGGCACCCGTACTGGACGGAATGATGTTTTGATAAGCGCTCCGCCCTCCGCGCCAATCTTTGTTGCTGGGACCGTCCACCGATTTCTGAGTTGCTGTGACAGCGTGAACGGTACTCATCAATCCTTCGACAATGCCGAACTGTTCATCCAGTACTTTCACGATCGGAGCCAGACAATTCGTGGTACATGACGCGTTGGAAATGATGTGCTGATCGGTACGTAATGTTTCATGATTCACGCCCATCACGAATGTCGGTGTGTTGTCTTTTGCCGGTGCAGAAAGTACTACTTTTTTTGCCCCTGCATGCAAGTGACTGCTGGCACTTTCCTGAGTGAGGAACAAACCGGTGCATTCCAAAACGACATCCACGTTGGCTGCTTTCCAGGGAATGTTCGTTGGGTCTTTCTCGGCACTGGTTTCAATGCGATTGCCATTGATGTACAAATGATCTTCTTTCACGTCCACCGTTCCATCGAATTTTCCATGCGTGGAATCGTATTTTAGCAAATAAGCCATGTAATCCGTATCCAACAGATCATTGATCGCTACTACTTCTACATCCTGACGGGCAGAGATGATCCTGCAAGCCAAACGACCAATTCGACCGAAACCGTTAATGCCAATTCTTACTTTTTTCATGTTATAACATTTTTGAGGCTTGTACCATGCGCAATTCGCCATACGATACGGTATCGCCAATTTCTTCTCGGATTTTCCCTAAGGACAGGTTTTCGCGTCCCTCCAATAGTGCTTCGATCTCACGGATGCGTTCTGTTGAAAGCACGGCGGTGATGTCAATTTTTTCTTGCTGGATCAGTTGGGCTACATGACCTTCGATGGTGCTCAATCCCAGTTGTCGTTCCCGCGCAATGTCGGATAAGTCCATGCCGTTTTCGATCATTTCTAAGGTAACGTCGTAGGTAGATTTTTTAACTTCTTTCGGTACTTTTTCTTTTTTTGTTGATCTTTTTTTGAGGGTTACGGCGGTTTCATCATCTGGCATCATTTGGAGTAAATTTCCGGATTGACGCAATTCTTGTTGGATTCTTGCGGTTTTAGCGATCACGTAGTTTTGGATCTCTTCATTGCGTAGTTGCTCCTTGGTCAATGGTCGACCACTGACGATGGCCTCCATCAGCAAACGGACTTTTTTCAACTCAAATACTTTATCGATTATGAGCACTTCCAGTTCCTCGAGTTCTTCCAGATATTGTTTCGTTTTTTTGATCAACGCCAATTCTGCGCGGCGCTTCATCAAGGCGTAAACCTGTGCGTCGAGCGTCTTGAAAAAATAGTCGTAGGCTGCCTGAATACGATCATGAAGTCGTTCCCAGTCCGTGGATCCTTGGAAATAGGTATTGATCTGTTGTTGAAATTTTTTAGCAGCGCCCAATCCGGTTTGTACCAATTGCAATTGGGTAGCCACCCACGTTTTGTCCTTTCCTTTTTCAGTCTTGGAACTTTGAATGCGCATTCCCACTTCCAGCATCGACCATTTGGTGGCGTAATCGTACCAATCAAAGGCTTGTTGCAGACGCTGATAGATGTAATGCGTGGTTGCGACATCTAAACGTTGTTTCAGCTGGTTTTCATCTTCCCGATTCGAGGCATAAGCGGCAACAGTTTGATCAGTGCTCAGTCCATTTATGGCGATCGGATTTAAAAGAACAAGTCCGTTCAAACTTTTGAGTCTCGATAAGGCTACATAAGCTTGTCCGGGTGCGAAAACGCGTGAAATGTCCAAAACGGCTTTTTCAAAGGTCAAACCTTGACTTTTGTGGACCGTGATCGCCCATGCCAATTTGATGGGATAATGCACGAATGTACCCAACACTTCCTCTTTGATTTCGCCGGTCTCTTCGTTCAGTGAGTAGCGGATATTGTTCCATTCGTATTTCTCAACAACGATCTTGCGTTTCTCATCCGGGAAATACACCTCGATCTCATCGGCGGAGAGAGATTGAACTTTCCCCATTTTGCCGTTGAAGTAATTTTTCTCGTAAGAAAGATCGTTCTTGATGAACATGATCTGCGCCCCAACTTTCAGTTCCAGTTGTTCATCCAAGGGAAAGATGTGTGCCGGAAAATCTCCTTTAATTTCTGCCTGGTAGCGATAGGTTTTTCCTGTCAAAGCTTGCAGTGCGTTGAAGTTCATTTCATCTGCTTTTGCATTGTGCGTAGTCAGTGTAATGTAACCTTCTTCCTTGGTAGAATCGAAATCGCGCTTGACATATTTGTTCAAGAGGTCCTGATCCGCTTGGGTGATCGTGTTGTTGCGCAGATTATTCAAAACAGCAATAAAGGTCTCGTCATCCTGTCGAAAGATCTTGCTCAATTCGATATACACGGGTGGGTGCTCCTGCAACACGTGGGCGTTGAAGAAGAAAATTCCTTTGTAATAGCGTTGCAAATAATGCCATTCTTCCGGTTTGATCACCGGAGGAAGTTGGAGCAAATCCCCAATGAATAATACTTGCACACCACCGAAAGGCACGTTGTTCTTGCGTACGAATCGCAAACTGAGATCCATGGCGTCCAACACGTCGGCACGCAGCATACTGACCTCGTCTACGATCAACAATTCCATGGATCGCATCAAACGCTGCTTGGTACTGTTGTAATGAAAATGTCGACGCAGGGTCGTTTTCGTTTCCAGTTTGATCGAGCCGGCAACGATTGGTTCAGGGATAAATTCCGGGATATAACCGCCAAAGGGCAATCCAAAAAAAGAATGGATCGTCACGCCACCGGCGTTCAAGGCTGCTATTCCCGTTGGTGCTACAATAACCGTTTGCTTGTGGGTGGTTTCCACGATCTTTCTCAGCAAGGTGGTTTTCCCCGTTCCTGCCTTACCGGTTAAAAAGATGCATTGATTGGTTTGGTTGATAAAACGTTCTGTAAATGCTGCCGGATCTTGAATACTAGTCTGTGTTTTTGTCATCATTTTCTTGAAGTTAGGAAAAAAGATGATTTGCTACAAGAACTTTTTTTACTTTTTGCATGCTTTTTAAAAATAGGCGATGTATCCAAAGTGAATCTTGGAATCGCGGAGTAAAATGGGATTGTTTTGCTGTCTTCCCAAGGCATAAGTCAGTGAGAAGATGCCGATATTCGTTCCAAAACGGATGCCGCCTCCAAAACCAAAAGGACTGTCTTGCAGGTAATTTCCGGAATTGCGTTCGTACCACGTTTGATCGTAAAACAGGAAGAGGTTGGAAAACTGATCCAATACAAAACGAAGTTCTGCACTGCCGGTTGCACGGGTAGTGGCGTACAATTCGTCCTCCAGGAAACCGCGTTGATTCAAGTTACCACCAAAACGAAGCAATTCATTTGTTTGCGTGCTGTCGGCCAGGTACGATTCTGCGGCTAATCCAGTTTTTACCACCCACCGTTTCCCCAACGGGATGTACCATTCCAGATTGCCACTGAAATTCATCACCAACGAACGTTTTTCGATGCTGTCGCGCGTTATGGTGCGATTTCCGGCACTTCCTTCCAGCAACCAGATCAGACCGCGACGGGGGTTGGGCATAAAATCGACCTGCTGATGTTGTATGGCCAGTCCGTATTGGTTGTTCCGCATGTTTGAAAATCCATTTTGATTTCCTGCGGCTAACAAATTCGATTGATGATTGCGATAAAATGCTTTTAATGTGTTACCAGCACTTAAAAAATAATTAACGCCGATCCCGGTCTTCAATTCCAGAAAGGTGCTGTCGCGTTTGATCAATTGGAACTGTCCGTCGAGTCCGAAAGGCGTGCGAAAAAGGTACGGAATGGATGCTTGGGTTTTCAATTGCGGACTTCCCGGGTTGATGCTGCGCCAATTCAATTCAAAGAGTTCTGCGCGTTTCATGACATTTTGCAGGCGCAAACGCACGTCTCCCGTAAATTGATAACGGAGCGTTACCGGGTTTTGCTGCAAACCAACTGTTCCATTAAAGGATGAAACAGGTCGACTTTCCAAATACAAATACAAAGTTGCACCTTCGGGAGTGAATAGAAGTTCGGCTGGTTTGATCTCGCGCAAATACGTGAGTTGTTTCAAGCGGGCAGGCAGCAGGTTCACTTGATCTTGGTCGTACCAATCACCGGAACGAATATGCAGGTAGTTTTCGAGAAAACGGGTGGAGATCTTCAGTTTACTGCCATCCAGATTTAATCCTACCCACTTGACGCGCTGATTGGTTTCGATGTGCAGATCAGCCAGAAGCATTTGTCCTTCATAGCGCAAGTTTTCCAAGTGAACACGGGCAAATGGATAGCCTTGCTGCTCCATTTTTTGTAACAGTTCCATCATGGACCGTGCTGGTTGTCCGGGTGCGGTGCGCAAGGATTCAAAACTCTTCGGCTGCATTCCAAATGAGCGGATCAATTTTTGGTCGGAAGGATCCAATGTAAGGCTCCATGACTTGACGTAAGGTCCGACACTTCCGTAAACCCGGATGTTCAGACTATCTGTTTTGTGGATGCTGTCGATGGAAAAAGTAGGGAAGCCTTTTTGATAGGCTGTTAAGGCCAGTTTTTTTAGCTTGGAACGGAATTCTAGAGAGTCGGGAACGCGCCATTGCGTTTGCTTTTGAATTTTTTCGATTCCCTGTATATGCAAGTAAATGTTTTGTTGTGAATAACTTACGCTGGAAACATTAAAAAACAGAAAAAAATAAGCGCCGATCACGAAGCGAAACGCACCATTTATCAGGTTATTGCTATGTTTCAACGATTTCAAGACGCTTATGTGTATAATATTTTGTGCTAATTAACGTTAAAAATCATAGATTTGTATTCTCAAGCAGCAACTAGTTGAACTATTTAAACAAACAACACCCATGAAAAGATTTTTTGCCTTCGCAGCTATTACAGCCATTTTAGCGGTTGTAGCGACTTCTTGCGGTTCTTCGAAAGGAGGACATTGTGATGCATACGGAAGCGTTGAACAAACTACTAACAACGATCTAGCATCTAAGTAATTGATCAAGCCAAAAGTCTCTTTCCCACAGAGGCTTTTTTTATGATATCACAAAAATGACCTGAGGTACGAACGTATTTCGGGTTTTTTTATGCTTTTGGTCGCAACACAAAATTTTGTCCCAGATATACTTTGCGCACTTGTTCATCTGCTGCCAGATCTTCCGCTGTTCCGGATTTTAAAATGCTTCCTTCAAACAACAAATAAGCGCGATCTGTAATACTCAGCGTTTCCTGCACGTTGTGGTCTGTGATCAAGATTCCAATGTTCTTCTTACGCAAATCTGAAACAATGCTTTGGATATCTTCTACGGCTATTGGGTCTACACCGGCAAACGGTTCATCCAGCAATACGAATTTTGGATTGGTGGCCAGGGCACGCGCGATCTCTGTACGCCGTTTTTCTCCACCCGACAATCGGTTTCCAAGGTTCTTACGCACTTTGGTCAGACTGAACTCTTCCAGTAACTGTTCCAAACGCTCTTGGCGCTGTGGTTTGGTGAGATCGGTCATTTCCAGGATCGACAATACGTTGTCCTCTACACTTAATTTACGGAACACGGAAACTTCTTGTGGCAAGTATCCGATACCTAGCTGCGAACGCTTGTACATCGGATAGTGGGTGATTTCCGTTTCGTCTAAGTAAACTTTGCCGCTGTCCGGTTTAACTAAGCCAACCATCATGTAAAAAGATGTCGTTTTACCGGCGCCATTTGGACCTAGAAGCCCCACAATCTCACCTTGGTTCACTTCGATGGATACGCCTTTTACGACGTCGCGACCTTTGTAAGTTTTTTTGATGTTGTCTGTATACAGTTTCACGGAAATGAGATTAAAAATTGAGTGACCAACGCGCACGAATTCCCAAAGGTTTGATGCCCGGTTCTAAATGAGTCAGTCGCCATACCAAATCGATGCGTCCTACTTTCAAAATATTTTCAATACCGATGGATGCTTCTGCGTATGGCGTGTTACCAAATGATTTCGTAAATGTAGGGATCAACATCGCTTCTTGGTGTCGTGTGCTGAGGGCACCGTAAGTGATTCGTCCAGTGGTTACCAAACGCAATTGCAATTTTTTCAACAAAGGAACCCAATCGAAAAAGAGACCTCCCCAATGTTGTTCTACGAAACCTCCGACATAGCGATCAGAGATGAATTCGAAGAAACTCATGCGGTTGAAGGAATTCGTGTATAGCCAATACGATTGCGATCCTTCATGTACTTTCAGGAAAGGATAAGCAACAGTGCCATTGATGAAGCCGGCATTCACTCCGTACCGTAAACGACCAAAAATCCCAACATTTCGCCAGTGTTCTAAGGCGAATTCGATCTTTTGGTAGTCGTAGTCTGATCCAAAAACACCTTTGATCCCAAATATTCCTTGCAGACTCAGAACAGGATACGGGGAAGGCAAGGAAGTTCTGTCAAAGGCACCGGAAATGAATTCTTCGTTCTTACACCAGCGAATACGCGCGATCACCTCCGCAGATTGAATGCGGTTGATGTCTTCGAGTTGTCCCAGGTTATTGTAGCGTTCATAGCGTGCTAAGCCAAGTGGCGTAAATTCTTTCCATTCAAATCCGCCATACAAGATGAAATCTTTTCCTACGTCTTTCTCCAGGTTCATTCCAGCCTTCGCTACCATCGTTAATTTATCCAGCGGACCGGTTCGGAGCAAGGTGCTAAACGTACTTCCAACGGATGCAGCGGTTGGGGATAATCCCAATTGTTCGATATCGTAGGTGTAATACGTGGTGAGCATTCCCCGTTTTTTTGGTGTGATGTTGTATCGGATAGATGCGGCGTATTTGAATTTTTCATCCCCAAATCCGTAAAATACTTTTCCTCCAAATTCCAATCTGCGAGAAAATTTATTGGAGGTTCGAATGGCGAATCCTGTTCGGAAAGATTCTACCGGATTTACTGCAGCAAGTGAATAAATAGAGCCAAATTCAAGTTTGCCTACCGGATAATAACCGGTTGAAAGCATGTAGGTAGAATTTTTCAGAAAAAGGAAAAATGGATCTTGATTCAAGGAATCCACCATGTCGTCGATGCCGTTCTCTTGTTTCGAAAGTTCCCTATGTCGGTGTTCGGCCCAATACAAACTATCCCGTTCCTTGGCTCCTTCTTCAAAAGAGACGGTGTTTTCAGATCGGAAATAGTCATTCGGATACTCCTGATTGATCTTGAAATTGCGTCTGGAGCTGTATTTTCTGCCGTATGCACCGTATAATTTGGAACCTTTTGTGATGTTCATGTCAATGATCATGCGTTCCTCGGTCAGCATCCACACTTCTTTTGCGACCATGTCGAAATGATGTTCTATATACATATCGATCACGTAATTGATATTGGCTCCGGGCGACAGATTGGCTTTGAAGGATTTTACGGCGTAGGTCGTGTCGTGGATCCACATTTCCCCTGTAAATGTTAGATCTCCGTTTCGTTTTGGCTTAAAGGAAAGCTTGTAACACCATTGATTGTCGATGAAGGTAGAGTCTTCCAAGCGGAATTTGTAGAAACTGCGTGCAAAATTGGCAACGGGAGAAATGAAGGCTTTTTGAAATAGGTTGATGTAGTTGTCATATACGTTAATGTCGAGATACATTTCTCCCAAAAACTGGTTCATCTGCACATTCTCTACTCCGGAGATCCGCGTAGCAGATACAACTTCTCTCCGTTTTTTCGGGTTGTTCTGATAGGTGAAATGCGAAATGTTTTCGGAAAGTAAAGCGGGTAAATAGGTTTTGTCGCCATCTGTGGAATCCAAATAATTCATGATCACGTCTAGGCGCTGCACCATGTCGCGTTCTTTGAACTTGTCGCCGAGGTTGTTTATGTCAACTTGGATCTTATTGTACAATTCGTATTCGTATGCCTTTAATTTTTCTTTGTTGTTGATGTCTTTGTTTGCGATTACCCGTTTATGCAAGGTGATCGATGGCGGTTCTGGGTCACCGATAATGACTACTTCGCCCAGGTCACTTTCGTTGAGTTTCATGGTCACATCTATGATCTGAACCTGATCTCTTTTTACCGGGCGCACCAAAATGACGTATTCCGGCATGTAGAAAGTGATGCTATCCGTTGCGTAATAGGTTTCAATAGAATAATTCCCTAAACTGTCAGTGGTTGTTCCAATCTTCGAATTTTGAAATTTAACCATGACGCCGGGCATACCTTCTCCGAATTCAGGATCGATCACTCGGCCTGAAACCTTCGTTTGCTGCCCCCAAAGTGGCAACAAACAAAGACTGAAAAGGAGGAAAACAGTTAGTCTTTGCATACAGTAGCCCGAAGCTACTAAAAATCCCGCAATCATCCAATTACTGACTGTCCTTCGCGCGCTTGCGTTCTACCGCTTTTACCACCAAGATACCGATCTCATACAAAACGATGATCGGAATGGTAACGATGACTTGCGACACGATATCCGGGGGAGTAATGATCGCTGCAAGGACCAAAACACCCACGATGGCGTGCTTGCGGTATTTTTTGAGGAATCCGGAAGAAACCAAACCGATCTTTCCCATGATGTACGCCACTACCGGCAACAAGAAGAAAAGTCCGGTGTAGAAAACCGTCGAAATGATCGTACTCATGTACGAGTTCATATCGAAGTCATTTTTGATATTGCTCGAAATACTGAAGGTTCCGAAGAATTGCACACTCATTGGAGCAACCACGAAATAGCCGAACAAGATTCCGGTAAAGAACAACAAGCTCACGTACAAAACGATTCCTTTTACCACTTGTTTCTCTTTTTCCTTCAAGCCTGGTTTTACGAATGACCAAAGTTGATAGAAGATGAACGGGAATGCCACTACCACACCGCCGATGAAGGACATCCAAAGTGCGTAGCTGAACTGTCCGCCCAGCTGACGGGATTGCACGGTTGCCGGGATACTCTCTACGCACATGATCCCGAAGTTTTTGCAAAAGTAGTCGTAGGTCACAAAGTCTGCGCGAAGCATCGACATGAAAACATTGTTCATGATCCACGTCATGTTGAACCAAATAACCACCGCCATGATGATCACTGCGATCGCGCTTCGTACTAATCTCCACCGTAATTCCTCCAGATGCTGCAGGAAGGACATTGATCCACCTTCTTCCATAATGTGGTGCAAAAGTAACGAAACCCGAAAAAAAATGATACAAGATTCCCGTTAATAGTTGTTTTTTAACGGTTAATCTCTTATTTTAGTAAGGTAGACGATTTTTGAATGGTCTTCAGGGCTTTTTTGGTTAATTTCGAAAAGCTTAAAAACTCAGTTAACAGATTAATAGTCAAACTTTATGGAGGAGAAAGATCTGAAAGGAGCGCTCCGGAAGTTTTTTGGTTTCGATAGTTTTAAGGGACAGCAGGAACGTATTATTACCAATGTGTTGGATAAAAAGAACACTTTTGTAATCATGCCGACCGGTGGTGGAAAGTCCCTGTGTTACCAACTTCCAGCCTTACTTTCCGATGGTACTGCCATTGTCGTGTCACCACTCATTGCCTTGATGAAGAATCAAGTGGATGCTATTCGCAATGTGAGTGATCACAACGCTGTTGCCCATTTTTTAAATTCATCGTTGAGCAAATCTGAGATCAATCGGGTAAAAGAAGATATCCTCTCCGGAAGAACCAAGTTATTATATGTAGCTCCGGAATCACTGACCAAACAAGAGAATATCGATTTCCTGACTTCGGTGCCGATCTCATTCTTTGCGATCGATGAAGCGCACTGTATTTCGGAATGGGGACATGATTTCAGGCCGGAATACCGCCGACTGCGCGAGATTTTTGAGAAGATCTCCAATGTACCGATCATTGCCTTGACAGCTACGGCAACACCAAAAGTGCAGGCGGATATCCAGAAGAACTTGAACATGATGGATGCGACTTTGTATAAGTCGTCATTTAACCGGGATAATTTGTACTACGAGATTCGTCCAAAACGACAAGTAGAAAAGGAGATTATCAAGTACATCCGTACTCGCGAAGGAAAATCAGGTATTATCTACTGCTTATCACGCAAAAAAGTGGAGGAATTGGCAGAATTGCTCCAAGTGAACGGGATCAATGCGGTAGCCTATCATGCTGGTTTGGATGCCGGAACGCGTGCCAAGCATCAGGATATGTTCCTCATGGAGGAAATCGACGTGATCGTTGCGACAATCGCCTTTGGAATGGGAATAGATAAACCGGATGTACGCTTTGTGATCCATCACGATATTCCGAAATCACTGGAAAGTTATTACCAGGAAACCGGACGCGCCGGACGAGATGGTGGTGAAGGGGAATGTGTGGCATTTTACAGCTACAAGGACATCGAAAAACTGGAGAAGTTCTTGCAAGGGAAGCCGGTAGCGGAACAAGAGATCGGAAAGCAATTGTTGAGCGAGATCGTTTCGTATTCAGAAACATCAGTGTGTCGACGAAAATTCATCTTGCATTATTTCGGGGAAGAATTCGACGAAAAGGGCTGTAACGAAATGTGTGACAACTGTCGCCATCCGCGCGAGCGTTTCGAAGGTTCAGAGTACGTTCACCAGTTGCTACAAGTGGTGGATCTATTGCAGGAACAACAAAAATCCAAGCACGTCTGCGCCTTCTTGAGTGGAGGAGTAACGGCTGAGATCAAAAGCTATAAACACGATCAATTGCCGAAGTTTGGGATTGGTAAGGAAAAAGATGAACACTTCTGGAATGCCGTGATCCGACAGACTGCGGTCGCAGGGTTGTTATACAAAGATATTGAGACCTACGGGACCTTGAAATTTACGGAACGTGGTCGAGATTTCTTGGCAAAGCCGGTATCGTTCACCTTGTTGAAACAGCACGACTATTCGGCAACAGACGAAGACGATTCGATCATGACAGCTGGAAAAGGAGGTGCGTTTGATGAGACCTTGTACAACATGTTGCTCGATCTGCGTAAATCTGTTTCCAAGCAAAACAACATTCCGCCGTTTGTGATCTTCCAGGAACCATCCTTGAAAGACATGTGCTTCCAATATCCGATTACGATCGATGAGTTGACGAACTGTCAAGGAGTTGGAACCGGGAAAGCACAGCGCTACGGGGCTCCGTTTGTGGAAATGATCAAGCAATATGTGGAAGATAACGACATCGACCGTCCACAAGACTTGGTGGTGAAATCGTTGGTGAATAAATCCGGATTGAAAGTGCAGTTGATCCAGAATATCGACCGCAAATTGCCGTTGGAGGATATCGGACGTGCGCAAGGCAAATCAATGGATGAGGTTTTGGATGAGATCGAGGCGATCGTGTCATCGGGAACTCGTGTGAACATCAATTATTACATCGACGAGATTCTGGATCCTGAGAATCAAGAAGAGATCTATGATTATTTCTCGGAAGCCGAAACAGATGATCTGAAAACGGCATATCACGAATTCGACGGCGATTACACCGAAGAAGAACTGCGCCTGATGCGCATCAAGTTCATGAGCGAAATGGCGAATTAAATGGAATATATCCGATAAACAGAAAGGGACGCGATGCATCGCGTCCCTTTCTGTTATTAATTCGCGTCTCGTTCTATTATTAATCCTTATTCC
>CAYRVL010000021.1:21106-30188 GCA_964427665.1 uncultured Fluviicola sp.
TCGCGTCCCTTTCTGTTATTAATTCGCGTCTCGTTCTATTATTAATCCTTATTCCTTTATTGATCCTTGTTCCTTTCTATTTTACACCGCAACTGCAGCCTTAATATGCGGATGTGGATCGTAATTCACCAATTCGAAATCTTCGTAGGTGAAAGCGAACAGGTCTTTCACGTTCGGATTGATCTTCATTTGTGGCAATGGACGCAATTCACGTGACAACTGCAATTTCGTTTGCTCGATGTGGTTGTTGTACAAGTGCGCATCTCCAAAGGTGTGGATGAACTCACCTGGCTCCAGGTCGCACACTTGTGCTACCATCATGGTCAATAAAGCATAAGAAGCGATGTTGAACGGAACTCCCAGGAAAGTGTCCGCAGAACGCTGGTACAACTGACAGCTCAATTTGCCATTCGCTACATAAAATTGGAACATCGTGTGACAGGGAGGTAAAGCCATTTGATCTACGTACGCCACGTTCCAGGCGCTCACCAACAAGCGGCGTGAATCCGGGTTGCGTTTGATCTGCTCGATCAAGTTCGCGATCTGGTCGATGTGCTTGCCATCGGGTGTTGGCCACGAACGCCATTGGTATCCGTACACGGGACCCAAATCGCCATTTTCATCCGCCCATTCATCCCAAATGGTCACGTTGTTATCATGCAGATACTTGATATTCGTGTCGCCTTTCAAAAACCACAACAACTCGTGAATAATGGAGCGCAAGTGCAATTTTTTGGTGGTTACAACCGGAAATCCTTCACTCAGATCAAAACGCATTTGGTAGCCAAAAACAGAAATGGTGCCGGTTCCGGTTCGGTCTCCTTTTTGAGTACCGTTGTCAAGAATATGTTGTAAAAGATCGTGATATTGTTTCATGGCCTGAGAATCTGTCAACGAAAATACGAATTCAGGGTGTACCATTTCCCCAAAGTGGAAAAGTGTGCGGAATTGTTAATGCTTTTTTATCTTTGTTTCATGCAGTTACGACGAGGATTATTAGTAATGATTGGCTTATTGGTTGTCATCCAGGTTCATGGACAGAAACTAAAGAAGAAGTATTTAGGGACTTATTCCGGTGTGATACCGGCTTTTGTGATGGATCTTGGTGGCGATGCGGTGCAGGTTGAACAAGCTCAGATAACGATTCAATTGTTAGCGAACAACCAAGTCGAGCAGTCGATTGGTGCGCGCGTGACCACCGGTCGTTGGGAATTGGTAACCATCTCGAAAACGGAAGCTGAAATTCGCCTGATCCTGACTGGCCAGCACTACACTGAAACTTTGTTTTTGCAATTGAAAACGCAAGAAATCAACAGAAAAGGTTTCTACCCACAACCGGATGCTTTGTTGCGGAAAACAAAAAATTAATGCTGGATTTCTCCGATCTTTCCCGGTTCGTGTTTGTGTTTGAACAAGAGTGCGAACAATACGGCTACAATCAAACTATACGCTGCAAAGCAGAGCCAAATCGCGTGCCAGTCGTTTTTGCCGTTCGGCAGTAAGAAGTAGTTTTCGATCAGATAGCCACTCGCTAAACTTCCTGCTACGGCACCAAATCCGTTGGTCATCATCATGAATAAGCCTTGCGCGCTGGATCGGATTTTTGCAGTTGTGCTTTGCTCGACAAACAAGGACCCAGAGATATTGAAAAAATCGAAGGCCATGCCGTAGACCACACAGCTCATGATGATCATCCACAAACCATCTGCCGGGTTTCCATAAGCGAACAAGCCAAAACGGAATACCCATGCCACCAGACTCATCAGCATGACATTCTTGATGCCAAAACGCTTCAGGAAGAACGGAATTGTCAGGATGAACAGTGTTTCGGAAATTTGAGAAATAGAAATGATCAGTGTTGAGTATTTCACTGCAAAGCTGTTTGCGTATTCTGGAATTTCTTTAAAACTATCCAAATAGACATCGCCGTACGCATTGGTCAATTGAAGTGCTGCTCCGAGGAACAAACTAAAAATGAAGAATACCGCCATTTTGTAAGTTCCGAACAACTTGAAAGCATTCAGACCCAGGGTTTCGAACCAGGTTTGTTTTTCTGTACGCTCTTTATTTGGCGGACATTGTGGTAGCGAAAAGGAATAAATTCCGAGCAGGACAGCCGCGATTCCAGCGATGTAGAACTGATTCTCAGAGGCTTTATTCCCGGAAAGATTTGTCATCCAAGTTGCTGCGATAAAACCGATGGTTCCCCACACGCGTATGGGCGGAAAATCTTTGATTAAATCGAGATTATTTGCTTTCAATCCGTTATATGCTACGGCGTTGGAAAGTGCAATGGTAGGCATGTAAAACAGCATGGCGAGCAGGATCACCCAGAAAAAGTTTCCGGGATCATTCACTTGTGGAACGTACATCAAGGTAGCTCCACCCAAAATATGCAAGATACCAAAGAGACGTTCTGCATGGATAAATCGGTCCGCGATCAGTCCGCAAAGCGTAGGCATGAAGATCGAAGAAATCCCCATCGTTGAGAAAATAGCCGCGAATTGCGTATTATCCCAACCCTTTGTCCCGAACCAGTAATTGGCAACTGTAAGCAACCATGCTCCCCATACGAAGAACTGCATGAAGCTCATGACGGTTAGCCGGAATTTGACCGATGTTAACATAGCAGTAAGTAAAAGGGTGAATAATTATTTATTCCGCTTATTGATCTCGTCACGTAACAGGGATGCTCGCTCGTAATCTTCGTTATCAATGGCATCCAGAATCGCTTGGTCAAGTTCTTCCAACGTCATTTTTTGGAATTCATTTTCGGTGCTTTCCTCTGCCAGTTCTTCTTCCAGATCGCCATCGAGTTCATCGGAAAGAATGCCTGCAGATGACAGAATGGACTCAAAAGTGAAGATTGGACAATTAAAACGCACTGCCAAGGCGATGGCGTCTGAGGTGCGCGCATCGATATCAGAAACTTGCCCGTCGCGTTCGCAAACGATCTTGGCAAAGAAAATACCTTCTTGCAGGTTGTAGATCACTACTTCCCGCACCTGCACATTGAATGATTGGGCAAAAGTTTTGAAAAGATCGTGAGTCAATGGACGCGTTGGTACCATTTTCTCCAGTTCAATAGCAATAGCTTGTGCTTCGAAGCCACCAATGATGATTGGAAGACGGCGTTTACCACCTACTTCTGAAAGCACGAGTGCGTAGGCACCACTTTGAGTTTGACTGTAGGATAACCCTACGATTTCCAGTTTTATCTTATCCATGTGGGATAGTCATTGCGATTGCTCAAAACAAGGAGGGAAGCATTTGTGGTGCTTCCCTCATTCTATCATTGGTAAAGTTAACTAAATCAATGAATCTTAGTGTTGTGATGCGCGGAATTTTTTCACCGCTTCTGTCAAACGAGGCAAAACTTCGAAAGCGTCACCAACTACTCCGTAATCAGCTGCTTTGAAGAATGGTGCTTCTGCGTCCGTGTTGATCACAACGATCACTTTAGAACCGTTCACACCAGCCAAGTGCTGGATCGCACCAGAAATTCCGGCTGCGATATATAAGTTTGGACGAATCGCCACTCCTGTCTGTCCCACGTGCTCGTGGTGAGGTCTCCAACCAATGTCGGCAACCGGACGAGAACAAGCTGTTGCAGCGCCTAATGCTTTTGCCAAGTCTTCTACCATTCCCCAGTTTTCAGGTCCTTTCAAACCACGTCCTGCGGATACCACCAATTCTGCTTCAGGTAATGGAATCTCGCCTTCCGGTTTTTTCGTTTCTACCACGCGGATAGAAGCGGCACCAACCTGACCGTCAAAATTCTCAACCGCACAAGCTGCACCCGTTTTTTCCGGTTGGAAAGAATTTGGCAACAACGAGATGATCTTTTTAGCTGAATTTACAGAAACGTGTCCGAATGCTTTTCCAGAGAATACGTTCACTTTAACTGTGAAACCATTTCCGGTGTTTGGTACGTCAACAGCACCTGAAACCAATCCTGCTTTTAAGCGAACTGACAAGCGAGGAGCAACTGCTTTTGCTACCAGGTCATGCGAGAAGATGATCAACTCGGCTCCTGTGGTTTCAGCAGCCGTTGCAATCAAACGTGTGATCTGTTGCGCATCGTCTGCTTGTGCAGCGCGATCAACCAATACTTTTTGTGCACCGTATTCACCCAATGTTGCCAACGTTGCGTCATCCGCGTTTCCGCTTGCAACAACTTGAATGGAACCACCAATTTTTGCTGCGTATGTTACAGCTTCCAAGGCGCTTTTCGCCAAGCCATTTGCTGCGTTAATGTATACTAGAATATTCATCGTCTTTTCGAATTAAATCACTTTTGCTTCGTTGTGTAACAAGGCTACCAATTCATCCATGTTGTTCGGATCGATCATTTTTACTGCAGATTTCGCAGCTGGCAATCCGTACTCTACATAGCTAGTCAATTCTTCTACCGCAGCAGGAGCCACTACTGTAAGTGGTTTCGTACGAGCAGCCATGATGCCACGCATGTTTGGAATACGTTGTTCAGCCATTCCTTTGGCACAAGATACTACCAACGGCAAATTTGCTTCAACAACCTGAACACCTCCAACAATCTCGCGCTCCATTTTTGCAGTACCGCCGTTGACATCCAATTTCGTAGCTAACGAAACGAATGGAAGATCCAATCCTTCCGCGATCATCCCTGCTACTTGAGAACCATTGTAATTGATCGTCTCCTTGCCGGTTAAGATCAAATCGAACTGTTGTTCTTTGGCGTAAGCAGCAATTTGCATCGCCACGTAATGTGCATCCTTTGGCTCTGCATCGATACGCACAGCATCGTCAGCTCCAATAGCCAATGCTTTGCGAATGATTGCCTCATCTGCAGCATTACCAACTGTTACGATCGTCAGAGATCCACCCAAGGTTTCTTTCAATTCCAATCCACGAACCAATGCATACCACTCGTCATAAGGGTTTACAATGTATTGTACTCCGTTCTCATCAAAATCTTTGTTGCCGTTTGTAAAGGCAATTTTCGATGTTGTATCCGGAGATTTACTGATACAAACCAGAATTTTCATAGTGTATATTTTAAATCTGTTAGTCTATTCTGCAAGCAACAAGCGCCTTACTACTTGCGTGTCATCACCCAAAAGCGGTTTTAGCGACGGTTGCAAATGTAAGCATTTCAATGCGCATGCGGGATGCTTTTTCTCACGAAATATTGACAATTTGTGGCGCTAATTGTTCAATTTTTTGAAATATTTTGTTGTGGCCGATCGGAAGGAGTGCTGTTGCTAGAAAATTATTACTTTTGAGGCTTCATGAAAATGTACAATTGAGATGAGAACAGTTCAGTTTAGAGAAGCCCTGCGCGAAGCAATGTCTGAAGAAATGCGCCGTGATGAAGCCGTTTTCCTGATGGGGGAAGAGGTAGCGGAATACAACGGTGCGTACAAAGTATCCCAAGGAATGCTGGATGAATTTGGTCCAAAACGCGTTATCGATACACCGATCGCTGAATTGGGATTTGCTGGAATTGCTGTTGGGGCATCCATGAACGGTTTGCGTCCGATCGTTGAATTCATGACATGGAACTTTGCGATCTTGGCTGCTGACCAGATCATCAACTCGGCAGCGAAAATGTTGCAAATGTCGGGTGGACAATACGGTTGTCCGATCGTTTTCCGCGGTGGTAACGGTACAGCCGGACAGTTGGCGGCAACGCACTCTCAAAGTTTTGAAGCGTTTTATGCACACGTTCCGGGATTGAAAGTGATCACACCTTCTACACCATACGATGCGAAAGGGTTGTTGAAAGCGGCTATTCGCGATAACGATCCGGTAGTTTTCTTGGAATCTGAGAAAATGTACGGTGATAAAGGTGAGATTCCGGAAGGAGAATACATCATTCCAATTGGAGTGGGGGATATCAAACGCAAAGGAACTGATGTGACGATCGTGTCTTTCGGTAAGATCATTAAAGTGGCTCACGAAGCTGCAGAAGTTTTGGCAAAAGAAGGAATTTCAGTAGAGATCATCGACTTGCGTACGATCCGTCCAATTGATTATCCATTGATCGTGGAATCTGTGAAGAAAACCAATCGTTGTGTTGTATTGGAAGAAAGCTGGCCATTGGCATCGATTTCCTCCGAGATCGCTTACCACTTACAGCGCTATGCGTTCGATTACCTGGATGCTCCGGTACAGCGCGTTACACAAACAGATACGCCATTTGCCTTCTCGCCAACTTTGATCGATGCTGCTTTACCTAATGTTGATCGCGTGGTGAAAGCGGTGAAAGCAACGTTGTATAGAAACTAATTGAGATAGATAAAATAAGAAAGGGACCCGTGTCGAGGTCCCTTTTTTTATGCGTTTAGATTTCTGATCTAGATTTCTGCGCTGCTCGTTGGAAAGGCACGGTCCACTTTTTTGAAAAGTCCTTGTAGAACTTTACCAGGACCCACTTCGATCACTTCGGCAGCTCCATCAGCGATCATTTGCTGCATGGTTTGCGTCCAACGAACCGGAGCTGTCAACTGTTCGATCAAGTTTTTCTGAATAGCTACCGGGTCTGTAACTGCAGCAGCCGTTGTGTTTTGGTAAACCGGACAGATCGGCGTGTTGAAATGTGTAGCTTCGATCGCTGCTGCTAATTCAGCACGAGCAGGTTCCATCAACGGTGAGTGGAAAGCGCCACCAACTTGCAAGATCATTGCTCGTTTAGCTCCAGCTTCGGTTAATTTCGCGCACGCGGACTCAACAGCAGGAACTGCACCGGAGATCACTAATTGTCCCGGACAGTTGTAATTGGCAGGAACAACAACTCCTTCAATTTGTCCGCAAATCTCTTCGACTACGTCGTCCTCCAAACCTAGGATCGCAGCCATGGTGGAAGGTTCTGCTTCGCAAGCAGCTTGCATGGCCAAAGCACGCTTAGAAACCAATTTAAGTCCGTCTTCAAAAGATAAAGTCTTGTTGGCAACTAATGCTGAAATCTCGCCTAAAGAGTGTCCTGCCACCATATCCGGTTTGAAGGAGTCTCCCAAACATGCTGCAAGGATCGTGGAATGCAAAAAGATTGCAGGTTGCGTTACTTTTGTTTGTTTTAATTCCTCGTCTGTTCCTTCGAACATGATTCGCTGAATGTCGAAACCTAGGATCTCATTTGCTTTTTGGAACATTTCTTTAGCCAAGTCAGATGACTCATACAGGTCCTTTCCCATTCCGGAAAATTGTGCGCCTTGACCAGGGAATACGTATGCTTTCATAGTTTTTTGATTTGGGGGCAAATATACTTTATTACGCTAAAACGTAACAAAAAAAGCGCCCCGAAGGACGCTTTTCCTAGAAATTGTGGGGTGAATTATTTAATCACCAATTTTTTCGTTATTACTGAATTGTTAGCAGTGAAGTTTACTGTGTAAACCCCAGCAGCCATTTCAGTTGTGTTGATCGCGAATTCGTATTTTCCAGCAGCAGCGTTTGCTACATTGTTAGTGTAAACTGCATTACCAGCCAAATCCGTAACAACTACTTTCACATCAGAAGCATTGTTCAAATTGAACGATACTGTAGCGTTATCAGTTGCAGGGTTAGGATATACATTCAATTTGAATTCAGCAGCAGCTTCGTTCAATCCCAATCCTGTTTCAACTACAGTGATCATTGGACAATCCTCGATCCAGTATGTGCTAGAAGCGTCGGTATCGAATTTCAATAAAGAAATGAATGGAATTGTTTTTTGTGCACCTACGAAGTAAACCGGATTTGCAGTAGGGTAGTTGCTAGCCCAAACACGGATGTAAGTTCCAGATGGAATTACCAATTGATCTGCATAGAAATGAACCGATACAAAGTTACCGTTGTTTGCTGCAGTGATCTCCGCAGTTTGTTGAGACTGAAAAACCCAAGCTTGCGTATTTGCATCAAATGTTTCAATGTCCACATAGATCTCTTGTCCGATGTTTGTTGACGCATTGTTAACACGTACTTTCACTTCACCGATCATCATTTCGTCTGTAATCAACATGATGTTACCTACGCGGTAACCATCTGCAGCATCAGTATAGTTGTAAGACTTACGTGCAACACCATCGTGACGCGCGAATTCATTACCATTGTATGCAACGTTGAATGTTGTAAAATTGTTTGCTGGGTTTTGGTCTGTAGCAGCCATAGTAGTACCAACAACAAATGCGTTTGCTCCACCTGCCAAAGGCATAGCCGTTTCCATAGAAATAGTGTCTTTAACACCTACGTTGATCGTTTTTGGAGCACCTGTCATTGGAGCGCCTCCATTCTGAGATACACCTAACGAAACAGCACCTTGGTTGTTATAACCTTGGTTGGTTGCATAAGCACCAAAAATGAATCCTGGGAAGTTTACTTGAGATGCAGGAACTTTGTAATAATCTTCACCAGCTACTGTGGTTCCGTTATCGTCCATCGCTGTAGACATCCATGCTTGATTCATTTCGATCTCATTACCAAATGTTTCAATAAATGCCATATCGTCGATCATCCACGCGTAATCCCATAGTCCTTTGTAGCGGAAACGCATTTTAACATTAGACTGATTTCCAACAATAGAAGATACGTTAATTGCGTAGTAACGCGGATTTGCAGAGAAATCTGTCGATGCCAATTCTTGATCTAACTCGATCAAAAACTCTTGCCACCCAGCGTTGTTCACGTTGAATTCTACATAGATCGAATCACGGAATTTTCGGTGGTACGATTCAAATGCCAACGTTACATTCGCGTAAGCAGAAAAATCCAATGTTTGATTGTATTCCAACTTCACATCTTGCGCGCCATCTGCAATGTAACCATTATCAGAATCGATCAATGCGAATCCATTAGCTGCTGTTGTGGATTGAATAGCTCCCATTCCAGCAGAATAGAAACCTTGAGGAGCAGTTGTTCCGATCAACAAGTTTCCTGCAGCAAACTGAGGAACTGAGTTGTCAACGAATGTCCAAGTTGACGCCGATGAGAAATCATCATCGTAAATAACGTCACCCTCCGCTTTAACCTGAGTAGCTGGAAGTTTTTTTAATTCTGGTTTAAATGATGCATCGCGAGCAGTTGGAACATTACCAAGCCCTTTAAGTTGTTGAGCTTGAACGGT
>CAYRVL010000021.1:30288-40774 GCA_964427665.1 uncultured Fluviicola sp.
TCGTGCTCTACCAACTTGAGGTACGAAATCCCGACCTCTTCGGGGTGAGCTATTCTCGCAATTATTTCTATCTAAAAGTCCTTTTCGCTTAAAGAACCCGCGACCCCTATCCGTCAGCCGACGGATCGTGCTCTACCAACTTGAGGTACGAAATCCCGACCTCTTCGGGGTGAGCTATTCACGCATAATTAATTTTTCCGCTTGCGCTACAATTCTTCGTTCAGAATCGGGATGCAAATCTAATAATTCATTTCTTCAAATTGCAAGCGCTTGCTCATTTTTTTTTGAAAAAAAATGTGTGTGGTGTTTTTATCCACCTGTTAACTTCTTGATTTCATTTAACTTCATCAATGCTTCTACCGGAGTTAATGTATTGATGTCGATGGCTACCAGTTGGTCGTGAATTTGCTCTAAAACCGGATCGTTCAATTGGAAGAAGCTCAATTGCATATCGCTGGAAGATTGTGCTACCACTTCTCGGATGCTTTCTTGTTGACCCGAACGATGTTGTAATTCGAGTTGCTCCAGCATGCGCTCTGCGCGTTGGATCACTTTTCTAGGCATTCCGGCTAATTTTGCAACGTGGATCCCGAAGCTGTGCTCGCTTCCTCCTTTGATCAGTTTTCTTAAGAAAATGATCTTTTGTCCCACTTCCTTTACTGAAACCGTGTAATTGTGAATTCGATCGAATTGTTGTTCCATTTCATTCAATTCGTGGTAATGGGTGGCAAATAAGGTTTTTCCTTTTGCTGTCGGATGTTCGTGGATGTATTCCGCAATGGCCCAAGCGATGGAGATGCCGTCGTAAGTGCTGGTTCCGCGACCAATCTCGTCAAGCAAGATCAAACTGCGGTCCGAAAGGTTGTTCAGGATACTGGAAGTTTCGTTCATTTCTACCATGAATGTGGATTCTCCCGAGGAAATATTGTCGGAAGCACCTACGCGTGTGAAGATCTTGTCAACTATTCCTATAGCTGCCGCACTCGCCGGAACAAAGCTTCCGATCTGTGCCATGAGAACGATCAGTGCAGTTTGGCGTAACAAGGCACTCTTACCGGCCATGTTTGGTCCGGTTATCATGATGATCTGTTGTGAATCTTTGTCTAAAAAGACATCGTTGGGAACGTATTGTTCGCCGGCCTTCAATTGCTTTTCGATCACTGGATGTCGTCCGTCTTTAATACTTAAAGCATAGCCGTCGTTTACCTGTGGCTGATGATAATCATTCTTGTGCGCGATTTCTGCGAATCCGATCAAGCAATCCAATTGTGCGATCAGCTGTGCGTTTTTTTGAATGGGAGAAACGGATTGAGCAAGTTTTTGAACCAATTCGTGGTAGATCTTGGCTTCAATTGCTGCAATCTTTTCTTCCGCACCCAAGATCTTTGTCTCGTATTCCTTCAGTTCCGGCGTGATGTAGCGTTCGGCGTTCACCAAGGTTTGTTTGCGGATCCAATCTTCCGGCACTTTGTCCTTGTGCGTGTTGCGCACTTCCAAATAGTAACCAAACACGTTGTTGAATGCAATCTTGAGACTTGGGATCCCTGTTCGTTCTGATTCGCGCTCCTGCATGGCTTCCAGGTAGTCTTTTCCGCCTTCGGCAATCCCACGCAATTCGTCTAATTCTGCATGAACACCATTTGCTACTACCGGACCTTTTCCTAAGAGGGTTGCTGGTTCGGGAAGTATGGTTTTGTCGATTAAACCAATCGCTTCGGTGCAATCGTCTAAATGTTCTGCAACGTGTTTTAATAATGGAGTGGACTGATCGGCACAAACTTGTTTGATCGGTGCCATGTGTTCCAAGATGCTGGAAAGCGCTCGTATTTCTTTCGGGTGGATGCGACCGACGGCCACTTTAGAAATCAGGCGCTCCATGTCGCCAATTTCCTCTAGCTCATCTATGATCCGACCGCGAAGTTCGTTGTTTGCATACAGGGAAGCTACAGCTTCTTGTCGCGCGGTGATACGGTCTACTTGTTTCAAAGGCAGTACCATCCATCGGCGTAGCAAACGTGTTCCCATCGGAGTTCGGGTGGCGTTGATCGTATCAAAAAGTGTTTTCCCGTTTTCGTTCAGTGGCGAGATGATCTCCAAGTTGCGAATGGTGAAACGATCCAACCAAACGTATTTATCTTCTTCGATGCGCTGGATCTGGGTGATGTGTCCAAGCTGATCGTGTTGTGTTTCTCCCAAATAATGTAGGATCGCTCCTGCGGCAATTTGACCAAGCGTCAGTTCTTCTACACCAAATCCCTTCAGTGAGTTTGTTTGGAAGTGAGCGGTTAATTTTTCTGTTGCAAAATCGGATGTGAATACCCAATCTTCCATGCGGAACGTGTACATCCGGTTTCCTAAAAGCTCTTCAAAGAACTTTGTTTTGTTCTTTTGGAAAAGCAACTCGCTGGGTTCGAAACTCTGCACCAACTTTTGAATGTATTCCTGATTTCCTTGTGCAATGAAAAATTCGCCTGTGGTAACATCCAGAAATGCCGCTCCGAAATGTGTTTTTTCAACGTGAATAGCTGCCAGGAAGTTGTTGTTGTGTCCATCCAGGATCTTGTCGGAAAATGCGATACCCGGCGTGACCAATTCCGTAACGCCCCGTTTTACGATAGTTTTGGTCATTTTTGGATCTTCCAACTGGTCGCAGATCGCCACGCGGTGTCCGGCGCGAACCAATTTAGGAAGGTATGATTCCAACGAATGATGCGGGAAACCTGCTAATTCCGTTTCAGAAGAGGAACCTGCGCCACGCTTGGTCAATACAATTCCCAAGACCTTACTGGCTACGACAGCGTCCTGTCCGAATGTTTCGTAAAAATCACCGACGCGAAACAAGAGCAGTGCCTCCGGATGTTTGGCTTTGATCTGGTTGTATTGTTTCATCAGGGGCGTTTCAGCCGGATTTTTTTCTTTTTTGGACACGTTTCTGGTAATTGTTTTGAACCCTCAAAAATACGGCGAAGCACCTTGTTTTTGACACCTTTTGAATCACGTTTTATCAACAATGTTCCAACAGATCGACAAGTCGAAAATCCGAACAAATTCAACATGAAACTGTATCTTTGCCGCATGTCGCAAAATCGCAAGTTAAAGTTGTGGGAGTTGGATCGTGTGGACGAAACAACATTCAAACAACAACAGAAATTCCCGGTGATCATTGTGTTGAATGACATTCGCAGTTTAAACAACATCGGTTCGTTTTTTCGCACTGCAGATGCTTTCAATATTGAGAAGATCTACTTGTGTGGGATCACAGCAACGCCTCCGCATCGCGATATCCAGCGTACGGCATTGGGAGCTACCGAAACGGTGGAATGGGAGCATGTGTCCGATATTCAGTCTTTAGTTCAACAATTCAAGGCTTCCGGTACCGTGGTTTGTAGTATCGAACAGGCGGAGAAAACGGTTCTGCTTCAAGAGGTGTCTCAATTACCTGGCGAACGGTTTGCACTTGTTTTTGGGAATGAGGTGAATGGAGTGGATCAGGCCGTGATCGATGCTTCGGATGTAATCCTGGAGATTCCGCAATGGGGGACCAAACACAGTCTGAATGTATCGGTGTGTGCCGGGATCGTCATGTGGGAATTTGCCAAGCGATTCGGAACATGATCAGAGAATGGTGACTTCGGTGACAAAACAATTTCCGGATTCACCTGTTAGTGGAACTATTAACTATTTTTGCCAAAGTTTTAGGAAAATCAAGACATGATTGAGACAGATATTATCATCATCGGAGCAGGACCTGTAGGCTTGTTCACAGTATTTGAAGCGGGATTATTGAAGTTGCGTTGTCATTTGATCGACTCGCTTCCACAGCCTGGAGGACAGTGTTCAGAGATCTATCCGAAAAAACCTATTTATGACATTCCGGGATTCCCTTCTGTTCTGGCAGGTGAGTTGATCGACAACTTGATGGAACAGGCGGCGCCGTTCAAACCGGGATTCACATTAGGTGAAGCCGCGATGAGCATTGATAAAACAGACGACGATAAATTTATTGTTACCACTGTTAAAGGAACGAAACACATCGCTCCGATCGTTATGATCGCTGGAGGTTTAGGTGTATTTGAACCGCGTAAACCACCTATTGACAATATCGGTGATTACGAAGATAAAGGTGTGGAATATATCATCAAAGATCCGGAGTTCTACCGCGGAAAACGCTGTGTAATCGCAGGTGGTGGTGACTCTGCTTTGGATTGGTCGATTTTCCTGGCTGAAAAGAAGATCGCGTCAGAAGTGGTATTGGTACACCGCAGTGCATCGTTCCGCGGACACTTAGATTCGGTACAACGCGTGATCGATATGGCGGAAAAAGGCGAAATTACTTTGATCACAGAAGCTGAGGTTGTAGGATTGGAAGGAAACGAGAAATTGGAGCGTGTGAAGATCCAGCACAATACACAAGGGGAGATTTTGCGCGATACGGATCATTTTATTCCGTTATTCGGGTTGAAACCTTCTTTAGGTCCGATCGCTGATTGGGGCTTGGAGATCGAGAAGAATGCCATTAAAGTGAATACCTTGGATTATTCGACGAACATTCCGGGAATTTACGCCATCGGTGATGTGAATACTTACGAGAACAAATTAAAGTTGATCTTGTGTGGATTCCACGAAGGAACTCTGGCTGTTCAGTCGGCATTTGCACGCATATATCCGGACAAAAAGAACATTTTGAAGTATACAACTGTTAATGGAGTACAAGGATTCTAATAGGTCCGTGTTACTGGTTATTGGGAAAGGCTGTCATGAAAGTGATGGCCTTTTTTATGTGGCGAGGATTGCTCGTTAAAACAGAAAGATTCTTCAGGAACTGTTAGCTTTTTCTTAAATCGTGAGGATAGCGCATTTCCCAGTGAAATTTGACTTAATTTCGTGGTACAAAATAGTCAAGATGAAATCAATTACCGTAGCAGAACTAAAGCAGTGGATCGACAATAACGAAGATTTTCAATTGATCGATGTGCGTGAACCATTTGAATTTGACGAGGCGAACATGGGAGGCATTTTGATCCCGATGAACGAAGTGCCGGATCAGGTGGCTCAATTTGCGAAAGACAAAAAAGTCGTGGTTCATTGTCGTTCTGGGAAGCGCAGTGCAAGTGTGATCCAATATTTGGAGTCGCAGCACGGATATGACAATTTATACAATTTAGAAGGCGGGATCCTGGCTTGGATCGACGCGTACGGGGCGTAATTTCCCATGAACAGAAGGTCTGTAAACACCGTTATTATTCTGGGGATCATTTCCCTGGCGAGTATTCTATTGATCCAAATTTTCTGGATCCGAAAGACCATTCAGGCGCAGCAGAAACGCATCGAGATCCAGGAAAAACAGGATAGTTTGAATGTGCGCCAGTTTGCGCAGCGTACACATATTGCCTTGCGAAACGTCTTGGAAGACATCGAAGGAGATACCGACGCTACAGCGAATCTGTACGGAGCTGTAAAAGAAGTGAAACCCAATTATTTTGTGGTTGATATTTCAGAGGAGATCGAACCTTTTTATCTGGAAACATTGTTGAAGCGCGAATTTTACGGTCAAAGTCTTAATCAGGACTTTGTTTACGGGATCTACGACTGCTTTTCAGATTCGATCGTTTTTGGAAATCGGGTGCATTTCAACGAGAAATTGCACTACGTCACGGTTCCTAATAAGGATAAGCGCCTAACGGCAAAGAAATTATCTTGGAAGAATGATGGGCATTATTTCACGGTTACATTTCCTGATCTAAAGATCCGATCCATTCAAGATATGTCGCAGGTAACGTCGCCGTGGTTCTACCTGGTGATCATTGTTGTGGTCTTGCTGGTTTTCTTTGGATACGCGATCAATGTCATTCTCAAACAAAAGCGTTTATCGGAAGTGAAAACCGATTTTATCAATAACATGACACATGAGTTGAAAACGCCGATCTCTACCATCGGATTGTCCAGTGAATTGTTGTTGAAAGGTGATTTTACTGAAGATCCGGGGCGTTTGAAGCGCTATGCCGAGATCATTTTCAAAGAAAATAAACGCTTAGAAAATCAAGTAGAGCGTGTTTTGAATGTTGCCAAATTGGACAAGGAGAAATTGAGTTTGTCCAAAGACCTTTGCTCGATGCACGAGTTGATCATGGATGCCAAAGAAAGTTTTGACCTGAATCAGACCGAAAAGGGCGGAGCTATTCATTTACAATTGGATGCTACGAAAGATCAATTGCTGATCGATCAGGTACATATTACGAACGTGGTGTACAACCTCTTGGATAATGCCGTGAAATATTGTGAAGAGATCCCAAACATTACGATCACGACATCCAACGATTCAAAGTATTTTACTGTGACTATTGCAGACAACGGGATTGGGATCAAGCGTGAAGACATCCGTATGATCTTCGACAAGTTCTACCGGGTTCCTACCGGAAACTTACACGACGTGAAAGGATTTGGATTGGGCTTGTATTACGTGAAATTGATCGTAGAAGAACACAGTGGAAGTATTCAGGTAAAAAGTACTCCCGGAAAAGGCACCGCATTTACGATCCGTTTACCCTACGAAGTAAAGGAATGAATTTACAGGAACTAGAGAACGAAATTTTCTCCCTGACCGATCACACCACTTTTGAGCGATTGGCAATGGACGTGTATCGCTTTCAGCGGGAACATGTTCCGGTTTACAAAGAATATGTGGATTTGTTGAATCGATCGGAACCTAAGACCTTGACTGAAATTCCTTTTTTACCGATTGCTTTTTTCAAATCGCATGTGGTTCTAGCTGAAGGATTTAAGCCAGAGTTGTTTTTTAAAAGTAGTGGCACTACCGGCATGCAGCGGAGTCAGCACCAGATTGCTTTCGCTTCCATATACGAGCGCTCGTTTCTGCCTACGTACGAAGCTTTTTCCGGACCTTTGACCAACCAGGTGATCGTAGCGCTTTTACCAAATTACATCGAACAAGGAAATTCGAGTTTGGTGTACATGGTTGAACATCTGATCACGCGTACTCAAGATGCGCGTTCAGGTTTTTACTTACACGATACCGCACAAGTGCAAGCCATTTTTCAATCAGTGAAAGATTCCGGAAAGCAATTGGTGGTCTTCGGGGTATCCTATGCTTTGTTAGATCTCGCAGAAAAAGGAATGGATCTGTCGGGCGCGATCATCATTGAAACAGGAGGCATGAAGGGGCGCCGCAAGGAAATGTCGAAGGAAGAACTCCATCAGTTGCTATGTGAAGGGCTGGGTGTTACCTACATCAGTTCGGAATACGGAATGTGTGAATTGTTGTCTCAAGCTTATGCTGATCAGGCAGGATTATTTACTACACCGCCTTGGATGCAGGTCATGTTACGCGATGTGAATGATCCGTTTGCGTATGTTGCCGAAGGTCGAACCGGAGGGATCAACGTGATCGATCTGGCTAATTTGTATTCGTGCAGTTTTATAGCAACTCAAGATCTGGGTAGGATCGAAGGCAATCAATTCCGATTGATGGGGCGCTTCGATCATAGCGATATCCGCGGGTGTAACCTGCTCGTGAGTTAACGGATTGCGTCTTTTTTTGTAAATTTCCACCTTCTGAATATGAAACATATGTCGGTATCCACCATTTTGATCCTGGTTTTGATCGGGTTTTTCGCCGGGATCCTTTCCGGTTTCATTGGCGTGGGCGGTGGGATAATCATCGTTCCGGCGCTTGTTTACGCGTTGGGCTTGACCCAGCATCAGGCAACAGGAACGAGTTTGTTCATCTTGTCGATGCCCGTTGTGATCCTTGGAGTGGTGAATTATGCAAAAACACAGAATGTCAATTGGACCTACGGGTTGATCATTGCATCTACGTTTGTGATCGGCGGCTATCTGGGTTCTAAATTGTCCTTGAAAATGAATCCTGCTGTAGTGAAATTGATCTTCGGAATAATCATGTTCTACGTGGCCTTCATGATGGTCCGTTCGGGATACACCGCATTAAAATCGGAATGATATGCATGATCTGATACGCAAAGGAGCAGCGGCGATCGCTGCAAAAGTAAAGGGCTACCGGGAACACATGCACCGTCATCCGGAATTGTCCTATGCCGAATTCCAAACCATGGAGTTTGTGGCCAATACCTTGACCGATCTTGGAATTCCGTTCACGAAAGAAGTAGCGGGAACCGGTATTGTAGCAATCATTCGCAACGAAGATCAACCTGTTGACATGCCGTGTTTTGGCTTGCGTTCCGAATTGGATGCTTTGCCGATCCAAGAGCAGAACGAATGTGATTACCGTTCGCATAACGACGGGATCATGCATGCTTGCGGACACGATGTGCATACTGCTATTTTGTTGGGTGCAGCCGAGATCCTGTGGAATAATAAAGAACAATTGCCTCAACCCGTAAAACTCATCTTCCAACCAGGAGAAGAGAAAAATCCGGGTGGCGCTTCTTTGATGATCAAAGCAGGAGTCCTGCAAAACCCGCCGGTAGAGAAAATGTTGGCACTGCACGTATTTCCGGATATGGAAGTTGGACATGTCGGATTCCGCGAAGGATTGTACATGGCTTCTTGTGATGAGATCTACATCACGATCCACGGAAAAGGAGGACATGGAGCAACGCCACACAATACTATTGATCCGATCATGACAGGAGCTCATTTGCTGACCGGTTTGCAGCAGATCGTTTCGCGCAAATGTGACCCGAAGATTCCGTGTGTGTTGTCGTTCGGACACTTCGAAGCGCTTGGAGCTACGAACGTCATTCCCGAAAAGGCGATCTTGAAAGGAACTTTCCGTACTATGGACGAAACGTGGCGTGCGGAAGCATTGAAGTTGATAGAATCTTTTAGCGAACATACATGCGAACAATTTGGAGCCAGAGCCGAGATCGAAATTTCCAAAGGTTATCCATTCTTAGAAAACGACCCGAAAATGACAGCAGAGATGCGTCAATTGATGGAATCCCATTTTGGAAAAGAGCGCGTGTACGAATTGCCGATCCGTTTGACCTCGGAGGATTTTTCCTTCTTTGCGCAAGAAATTCCGGTGTGTTTCTTCCGTTTGGGAGTGCGCAATGAAGCAAAGGGCATTGTTTACGGAGTCCACCATCCCAAGTTTGATATCGATCCGGCTGCCTTGCAAATGGGGGTAGAAGCCATGGCATTAGCACCTTTTTCTGCAAATTTATGAAGTGGAAATTTTACATAGCACTGGTACTTTTTTTTGCGGCAAGCAGTTGCGGTGAAAATAGATCCGTGAAAGAAACAGAAGTGTTTCAGATCCGTGAAGTAGGAACTCTATCCACTTCCGAATATACGGTTGGTAAGGTCATTAAATTGACGCAGGAATCGGATTTCTGGAGCTTGAAGTGGGGTTCTCGTCGCATTCTAATTAGCTGCAGAGCAAAGATCAAAGCCGGAGTGGATCTGAAGGAAATGAAAGAATCGGATGTTGTGATCGATGGTTCGACCATTGAGGTGACCTTACCAAAAGCCAAGGTTGTTTCTTTCGAAATGGACCCAAATCACATCAAGACAGAAGTAGTTGAAATTACCGGATTGCGCGCTAATTTCTCCCAAGAAGAAAAGAACAAGATCTTGCAGAAAGGCGAAGAGGCCATTCGTAGAGATATGAAATATTTGAACATCCTCGATGACGCACAAAAGAATGCGAAGAATTTCGTGGTGCAATTTTACAAGCAACAAGGATTTGAAAAAGTGATCGTACATGAAGCAAAGCAAACTACAACAGTGGAAAACGCTCGTCCTTAGGCTCGGAATTTTGGCAGGGATCATTGTCGTTGGGATCTTTGTTTGGAATTTGATCGCGAATCGCTCTGATGAGGATGAATTTACGATTGATGAGACTCCGTTGCGTGTGGAACAAATTCGTTCTATCCTGGAGTTGAATACCATGAAGTTCCAAGATGAGGTCGTGGTAGATTCTGTGGAGTTCTATCGATCTACTACCGAACAAGCAACAGGAAGTTTGGAAAAGTTGTTCTCTTACAGCGACATCGAAAATGCGTTCACGACTAGTCCGGTAAAACGTCGTCTGACTTTGATTGTGAAAGGTGAATTGCTGTACGGTGTAAATTTGAAGACAAACGATTTTCAGGTAGTTCCAAAAGATGACACACTCTATGTCCAATTACCTCAGCCAGAATTGTTGTCGGTATCAATCAATCCGAAAAGTACCGAGATCTTTATTGAAAATGGTGTATGGAGGGACTATGAACGCCGCGCTCTGATGAACAAGGCGCGTAAACGCATGATCGCCTCGGGTGAACAGTTGCATTTGGCTAGAAAAAGTAAAGAGGGATTGGAGAAAACGATCCGTCAATTGTTGCCAACAGATAAACCGTTAGTCATCCAATATGAAGGGAATTAAAACGATCGTTACTACTTTGTTTGCTTGGTGTGCTAGTTTTGTCTGGTCACAAGGTGATTCCAGTACCCTGCAGTTTCTGTTTGTGGGCGATGTCATGCAGCACGGTGGACAATTGGCCGG
>CAYRVL010000021.1:40874-42218 GCA_964427665.1 uncultured Fluviicola sp.
CAGTTTTGCTACGACCATGGTGCGGATATGGTGATCGGAAGTCACCCACACGTGATTCAACCCGTTGTGGAGCGCACGATCAAGGGAGAAAAGAAACTTACGGCCTATTCACTCGGGAATTTTGTTTCCAATCAGCGGGATCGCTACAAGAACGGCGGCTTGATGTTGTCGGCCTTTGTGTCGGAGAATGAGAAAGGTGTACAACTCGACAGTGCTCGACACACCTTTGCCTATGTGCATCCGCGACCGGAAGCGCACAACAAGCCGTATTACATCTTGCCGGAATTCTTTTATTCCAAGTATCGTTTGGATTTCATGGACGGCGATGCGTATCGTTTGTATCAAGAGTTCTTCACCGATTCCCGCCAGTTGTTTGCGGAACATGCCTCCGGAACACGCGAGTATGTGGTAACAGAAGATACATTGATCGAACAACATTATGCAGCCTTGACAGGAGGTTATTATAGTCTGGAAGTACCTAAGGAAATTGTGGCAGATAAGTCCCTGCTTATGCCAAGTGCACGAGCGAACTTGCATAAAGTACTGGGTGCTGACGGAAAATACCACTGGTTGGTGGGTTATTACACCACGGAAGAAGAGGCGCGTCGTTTGGTGATCTACGAGACGGAAATTTCCGAGCCGAAACCAGTATTTATTTCTCCAACAACCTATAAAGTACTCCCATGAAAGTAGCTTTGATCGTAGCGATCGACCGTGAACGCGGTATTGGAAAGAACAATGATTTGATGTGGCATTTGCCGGCGGATATGCGGTTCTTTAAAGAAACCACCACAGGACACATTGTGGTAACCGGTCGCAAGAATTACGATTCCATTCCGGAGCGCTTTCGTCCCTTGCCCAACCGCGAGAATGCCGTTTTGACGCGCAATGCGAGTTACGCCGCACCGGGAGCACAGCTTTTTCATTCCCTGGATGCCTGTTTGGAGCATTACCGCAACGAAACCGAACGCACGGTCTTTATCATTGGCGGCGGACAGATCTACCGCGAAGCATTGGAGAGCGGAGTGGTGCAGGAAATGTTCATCACACACGTGGATGGAACTTTTGGTGCAGATACTTTTTTTCCGGATTTCGACGAGAGTGCTTGGCAAGTAGAAACGATCCTGACGCATCCGGCAGATGAAAAAAATGCGCATGCTTTCGCGATCAAGCGCTACGAGAGGAGAGTGTAAGGATGAGAGTGAGAATGAGAATGAGAGCGGAGATGAAATCACTCCAACTATTTTTCCTACTCCTAATACTAGCCGCTTGCGGAGCAGAATCTGACATGCCTTATGGCAGCGATTACATTGAAATGAAGGTCACGAATCAATCGGATTCGGA
>CAYRVL010000022.1:0-1912 GCA_964427665.1 uncultured Fluviicola sp.
TGGGGGTTCATTTTGCTATTTTCTGCAGTCATTAGAACAGACTATAAATGAATGGCGCAACAGCACTGCCACCACCGAAAACAATCAACACGCCAATCAATAACAAGACGATTATCACGGGAGCTAACCAAAACTTCTTCCTGTCACGTAAAAAGCGCCACATATCTCTTAGAAAATCCATATCAGTTTAGTTTTTTTAATAGTGTTTTTGCCAAGTATGCATTTGTTTTTGCATTTGGATGTGGATCAATACCGATGGTATTTGCAGAGCCGTAGTTCAAACTCATGGTCAAATCGATCAACGCAATATTCCGTTTTTCCAAAGCTTTGCAAAAATAGTCTTTATCCTGTTTGGAGTATTGAATATAGGAAGGATAAAAGACTACCGAAAAATCGTTGTTCCCGAATTGATTCGAAAAGGATTTTTTAGATTCCAAGATTAAATCTGCCACAAAATCGATGTGATCATGTCTGATATTCAAGGGGAAGTCCAATTCGAAATACTTCACAATATTGGTCTCGTAGACGTGTTCATAGAACCACGAGCGAAATGGTCTTCCGGTTTTAAACAATTTGTTGCGTATGATTTTACCATCTTGTCGTTCAAAATTTGGAGATAAGTGCATCCATTTGACATGCCTGTCCATTGTTCCCAACGAACGATAGATGTGATCCCAAAAGAAGACGTAAAAAGCTTTTCCATTTTTTTCCTTCACTTCTTTTCTCAGATCCAATTCTTGTAATTGAGCTAACATGTAATTGGTGGCTGTTCCGGACTGGGCACGGTTGTAAGAATGATACGTTTTACTGAATTGCTGGACAAAGTAAGGAAAGGTTTGATCATCCTCCAAGCCTTCCCCAAATGCAATTGAACACCCAAAAAATAGTGCATATTTTGAAAGCGAGTCATTGTATCCGGGCGTGATGCGATGGTGATTGGATCCAATGGTGTACTGTACATTGTAAAGCGTATCGCCTTTTTCTATTTTCAATCCGTTCATTACCGTATCCGGATACAACACGTTTCCAATTTTGGACACAATATGATCTTCATCAAAATCTAACACCGGAAAATCCTTTTTTTCTGCATCCGGCATACCTCGCATAAAGAACAAGCTTGTTTCTAATCCGATGAGCAGTAAAATGATCAAAACTACATTAGAAAGAAATACACGTTTGACTTTTAAACACCAGACATAGGCAAAGAAAAACGTCGCCAACAACACAAAATAAGTCAAAAAACGAAGGTATGCCGGCATTACATCAACTTGGAAATGACGCCAAACAAATACCAGAATGGTGGATACGAGACTAATACTAAAAAACCAATGAATATGACGCCTCATTTAATCCATTTTAAATTCAACCATCCACTTCTCTTTATTCTGCCAGTCCGGTTGCTGTTCTTTGTAATACACACAATCACCAATGACCAACACATCCATTTCTGTGCTCATAAAACAGCGATAAGCGTCATACGGTGTACAAACTACAGGTTCACCACGTACATTGAAACTGGTATTAACCAGCACTCCGACACCGGTAATTTCTTTGAAACGGGTCAACAAAAGATGGTAATTTGGGTTCGTTTCACGATGCACCGTTTGAATACGAGCAGAAAAATCTAAATGTGTTATGGACTGCAGCGAACTGCGCTCTGTATACAAACGATCCCATAACGAAAGTGAATCGTAATTTGCAGGAAGTGGTTTCCGAATTTCTTCTTTTACCGGTGCTACCATCAACATGTAAGGGGATGGCGCATTAAAATCAAAATAACTTTGGAGATCTTCTGCTAAAACGGATGGTGCAAACGGCCTAAATCCTTCCCGATATTTGATCTTCAAATTGATTTTTTTTTGCATCTCCGGATTGCGGGCATCAGCTAGAATGCTTCGATTCCCAAGAGATC
>CAYRVL010000022.1:2012-3973 GCA_964427665.1 uncultured Fluviicola sp.
ACAGCTAAGGCTGCGCCTAATGCACCACCCGCGTCACCGGATGCAGGCTGCACATAGATCTCATCAAATATGTTGAGTTTTTGAAGCTTGCCATTGGCCACACAATTCAATGCTACTCCGCCGGCCATACACAAATTACGTGAACCTGTAATGCGTTTTGCTTCCTGTGCCATTTTGATCACAATCTCTTCCGTGACTTGTTGAATAGCAAGCGCCAGATTGCAATGAGTCTGGGTAACGTCTTCTTCCGCTTCGCGACGAGCTACCCCGAACAATGCACTCCATTTTTTATCGTGCACCATGCGGAGACCGGTCGCATAATTGAAATACTTCTGATTCAACCAAATGGATCCATCCTCCTTGATGTCAACCAATTCCCTTTTTATCAGTTCAACGAATCTGATCGTCTGAGGATCCTGAGCTTGCCCATAAGGGGCTAAGCCCATCAACTTGTATTCTCCGGAATTCACAACGAATCCGAGATAGTAGGTGAATGCTGAATAAAGCAATCCTACAGAATGTGGAAATTCGAGTTCCTTCAAAAATTCGATCTTATTTCCGGAACATTTACCAATACTAGCTGTACACCATTCTCCCACACCATCAATAGTGAGGACAGCAGCTTCTTCAAAATGACTTGGATAAAAAGCGCTTGCTGCGTGGGACAAATGGTGTTCAGGAAACAAGAGTGGAATTCGCGTCTTATCAAAATTTCCAATCTCTGCCAGTCCGGAATAGATCTGCTTCTTTAAAAACATTTTTTCTTTGATCCATACAGGGATTGCCTTTAAAAAGGAAACCAATCCCTTTGGAGAAAACGAGTAATAGGTTTGTAGCAGTCGCTCAAATTTCAATAAGGGCTTGTCGTAAAAAACGATCGCATCCAGTTCATTCAGGGTCAGTCCGGACTCTTCCAAACAATAATTGATCGAATTCTTAGGGAAGGCAGCCGTATGTTTTTCACGTGTAAAACGTTCTTCCTGAACAGCCGCTATGATCTTACCGTCAACAATTATTGCAGCAGCAGAATCGTGATAATAGGCCGAAATACCGAGAATTTTCCTCATGAAATGAATTGAAGCGTAAATGTAATAAAGTAAAATGGAGGGTAGCAATGAACGCACTACAACTTTTCAACGGTTCGTATCAAAAAAATCGTTACACTTTCCAGAAACATGACATGAATCATCAATCCGCTGAATAACTTACCTTATATTTGATTGAACATACTAATTACTACAACATGAAAGCAAATATGGGAGGAGCGGATCGAATTATCCGTGTATTGATTGCAGCAATAATCGCTACGTTGTATATGACACAAGTGATTTCAGGGACTTTGGGGATTGTTTTATTGGTTTTGGCGGGAGTTTTCGTTCTAACCAGTTTGATCTCGTTTTGTCCGCTTTACACACTTGTAGGTA
The DNA here is from genome assembly GCA_964427665.1 of uncultured Fluviicola sp. GTDB lineage: Bacteria > Bacteroidota > Bacteroidia > Flavobacteriales_D > Crocinitomicaceae > Fluviicola. Next base: position 3,437 of record CAYRVL010000022.1, read on the forward strand.
TCAACACGTGTAAGAAAAAATAAACACTACTTCTTTTTTAACAAGATGAAGCTACTCAATCTAGGTAGCTTTTTTTTTGTTTTAAACGATTGAAATTTAACGCACAAAGGATTGCAGCGGCATCTCCCGACAAATTTGGCGGGAATACAGCGGAAAGCCTGACCCGCCTGAATGATTTTTGGTAAGAGCGAGATTTATGGGGGCGGGATGTGCCAAAAAAATCGAAGTAAAAAGGCAATTTTACCTCAAAATTAATCTGGTGAACATACCTTCAACCATCTTTAGTGCACAGTTATTCTGGACTTTTGAGTAAATGAAACTGAAAACATCTCTTGAAAACGAGGTAATATTACCTTGTTTGATGGATTGAAAATTGCCAGCTGTATTAATCAATCTATTGATTTACAGACAACTAAAAATATTTTCAATGAGGTAAAGAACAAATATCCCGAGGTAAAATTGCCATTTTACCTCACGAAATTTGAAAAAAAATCAATCTAAGTATTCACCTGATCAACGCGCAAATCCAATTTTCAC
>CAYRVL010000022.1:4073-5672 GCA_964427665.1 uncultured Fluviicola sp.
TCAAACTGCTCGTTACAGGCGATATAATCCGGCAAATTTCTGGATGGATCCTTGAGAATAAAGACCAAACCTTCGTGATCTTGTCTGGAAGTTCTTCCGTTTCGATGCGTGTAGGATGCAGGATCTTGAGCTGGGTAGGCATGAATGATATGTGCCACTTGATCAATGTCCAATCCACGCGATCCGAGATCACTCGCGACTAAATAATACGCACTTCCATTCGAAAATTTGAATATTGCCCGTTCGCGATCGTCCTGTTCCATGCCGCCGTGATAGGAAAGGGCCGGAATCCCTTGATCATTTAGGAAATCTGTTAATTCGACCACTTGTTCACGCAGGTTGCAGAAAAGGATCGTTTTATCAGTTGGTAAATTACAAATCAATTCGAGTGCCGTTTGCTGAATATCCTGATTGATCCAGGGAACTTCTATCACGCGCTGTTCTTTTTTAGTCCCATTAGGAAGATGATCAATAATTGTTGGGGCTTCAAAATGAAGATAATCGGAAATTTGTGCCTCTGTTGTAGCAGAAACCAAAATAGTTTTGCGTGATGCAGGAAGCATTGAAACAATGGACTGCAGGTCGTTTTCGAAACCCATTTGCAGGATCTTGTCAAACTCATCAAGTACCAACATGCGCACTTCGGAAAGATCCACCGTCTCTCTGCGCAAGTGATCATTTAATCTTCCTGGAGTAGCGATGAGTATTTCAGGCGTTTCGGAAAGCGAAGCTTTTTCTTCTCGGAATGAATGTCCGCCATAAACAACAACCTGTTTAAGTCCGGAACGCAAGGATTGAATCACTTCACGGATTTGCAGAGCTAATTCTCGAGTAGGTGAAATGATCAGCAATTGAAGGGTACCATTTTTCTGAACACCCGGAACAGTTGACAATAAAAAAGCCAAGGTTTTTCCGGAACCGGTTGGTGCTAATAGTTGTACATTCGAAACGGTTTGAAAAGCGTTTATGCATTCGTGTTGCATCGCGTTGATTTGTTCAACTCCAGCATTTTTAGCAAGTTCATTGTAATTGATGATCATGTTGCAAAGTTACCATAAATAAACGTGAAGGCCTTTATTTCTGGCTAAAGGAAGACTTTTATACTGGAGACTTAGAGAATCTTACTCCTGAAAAGACAAAATCGATTTACTGAGAATTAATTAGATTTTTTATTTAAAAATGCCGAGAAATGCAGGGAAACTGGCGTAATTTCGTGAACCAACAATCGTTTATGACATTAACAACATTTATCGAGAAAATACCTAAAGCAGAGCTTCATGTTCACATCGAAGGAACATTTGAGCCGGAATTGATGTTTGAAATTGCAAAACGCAACCACATTAAAATTCCTTACAAAAATGTAGAAGAAATTCGAAATGCCTATGAATTCAGTAACCTGCAAGATTTTCTAGATATTTATTACGCAGGAGCCGGCGTTTTGCAGACCGAACAGGACTTTTATGACTTAACCTGGCATTATTTGAAACGCTGTAAAGAGCAAAACGTGGTGCACACGGAAATCTTTTTTGATCCGCAAACACATACTGATAGAGGTATTTCGTTCGAAACTGTCATAAACGGAATCCATCAGGCCTTAGA
>CAYRVL010000022.1:5772-36152 GCA_964427665.1 uncultured Fluviicola sp.
TAACTGGTGACAATTCCTTTGATCAATGCCGACGAAAATCCACTGTGTTCCATCTCGTTTAAGCCAACGATCGTCACGCCCTTTGGTGTGGTCACCTTATCAATCTCCGCTTCTGGATGCGTGCCATTTTGAATCAATAATTCAGCTGCTCCTTTTACCGTTTGATTGACTATGAGATTCGCCGTTTTTGCATCAAAGCCCACTTCAATTCCGCCTTGGATCATGGCGCGAATAAAACGCAAAACATAGGCAATCCCGCATGCTCCCAAGATCGTTGCTGATTCCATCAAGTGTTCGTCAATCCAAACGATCTCGCCAACGGCTCTGAACAAATCTTCGACCGTTTCTCTGCGCATCAAAGGATCGGAATCACGCATACTGATCGCTGTCATACTTTGCTGCACATCTGCGGCTGTATTGGGCATGGCGCGGTAAAGAGAAAATTGATCTTGCTCCAGAGCTTCCAGTATTTCATTGGTTGTGATTCCGGTCACCACACTCACCAGGGTATGACGCGATGGATCGAAATTCTGCTTGTGATCTCGCAAAAAATCCAACAGATTAAACGGTTTAAGCGCTATGATCACTACGTCACATGTCGCGAGTAAAAATTCATTCTCGGACGTATAAGTCGTTCGAGGATCTTGGTTGCTCGATTGCAAGGCCGTCAATTTACGTTTACTTCCAATCAACTCTAATTCAGGGTAGTGTGCCCGGATTCCTTTGATCAGTGCACCTCCTAAATTGCCACATCCAATGATCCCAACTCTTTTCATGTGTGTTTTTCCGCACAAAACTACTACTAAATCGTTTTAAATCGAACATTCAATTCAAATCTTTCTATCAATTACAATATCTTTGTCCTGTTGTTCGTCTGCGAAGTCAGAGTGTAAACAACTGTTCACACAAGTGGACGCCCATGCAGTGATAGATTGACGTCTAACATTTTTTCGCGAAGGGGGAGTCTTGTAGATTCAATGGCGGGCTGCAACCGCAAGGTTTCGGTGCAAACCGAACGGCAGATTACAACGAATCGCAGCGAACCAAATCGTATTTTCTGAGACGTTCAGATTCCGCACAGCGGTAAGCTGCATGGGTTTTTTATTACTTCGAGTACGTCTTCTTGACAGATTTACCACCGGATGTTTCTTCGATCTCAAGTGTTCCTGTTTCCAATTTATTCACTTTAAAAACTTTGGAATACGATGAGTCTCCAGAATGCATTAATGTTAACTGATCCTTTTCGAAGGTCCATTGTCCTTTAGAGCGCTGTTCGATTTTCGGCAACCCTTTTTGTTGCCAATCAGGATCCACAAACGAATCATAGATTATGAAATAACCATTTTGCTGGAGGTGCATCACTACAACTGTAGGCTGTTTTTCCAGATCAATACCAGCCTCTTTTTGCGGGGACTGCGTTTCGCTACTCAATTTCCAACGACCTGAAATTGAACCGGTATCTTCCTTTGTTTCTGTTGATGTACATGCTGCAAAAATCAGCGACATACCCATATACACAAATGCCAAATTTCGTTTCATGTTCTAAATATAATAGAAATGCATTTAATACGCGTTATCTGTTTAAAAATGAACACAAAGAATTAGTTCGTAGCTGGTTTCCAAAGCTCACAGATAATACCCAAATGGTCACTCAACACCTGCTGCTGGATCTGGAAGTTTTGTGCTTTCAGATGTGGGCTGTGAAAAATGTAGTCAATTCTTCCAGCCGGTACTTTGCCAGCGTAAGTTTTTCCAATTCCGGAACTGGTTTCGCGGAAAGAATCTATCAAATACCTATTGAACTGCTGGTAAACATAGGACATTGGGGTGTCATTAAAATCACCACAAACGACAACCGGATAAGGGGAGGTTTGTATATGTTCCACCACGCGCAAAGCTTGTTCAGCACGGGCCGGATAGGCGACACGAAGTTTATCTAACAATAATTTGAATGTCGATGGTTTCGAACCAGCTTGTTGATCTTCCTGACCAAACAACTCATAGTCTTTTTGCTGTAACTTAATGGATTGGAGATGAATGTTGTAAACACGGATCGTATCATTACCTTTCACAATATCGGCATAAATACAATAATTATCAGAATGCTCGAAGTTCTCAAACATTACATCTCCCTTAGCGATCATCGGATATTTCGACATCATACATATCCCGAAGTTTTGACGTTCTCTAATCTTGTGGGAATACCGTTCGTGATAATCGCGTATCTGTAATAATTGGATCAATGAGTCGCGTGTGGTGAATTTGGTAGGTTTGTCCTGATGATAAAATTCTTGAAAACAAATAACATCTGGCGCTTGCTTACTCACGAGATCCATGATCTTATTGCGTGTTTCCAGTTTCCCGTCTAACGATTCGTTGTATACATCGAAGAGGCGCACGTTGTATGACATGATACGCCAAAGATTGGAATCCGGTGGCGCAACTTCCTCGGAAATTGTAACCGATAAAGAACGAAAATGCAACTTACCTCCTAAGACAACCACGATCAAAATAACGAGCGCCCATCGACTCCATCTAAACAGCCAATAAACAAGTGCGAGAAGGACTCCAAGAATGATGATCGGATAGGCCAGCCCAAAGAATGGCAGGATCTTAAACGTATTTGGATGAACAAAGGGCGATAAATAGGAGAGGATCAAAGCGAGCAATCCAAGGATCGTTAACACTTTCATGAAACTTGAAAAGCGGATGATATGCTTTGCCCAATTAGCCATTTTTGCTCTGTGAAAATAAGAACTCTTTTTCGGCTTTCGACAAAGAATCGTAACCCGATTTAGATATCTTATCCAGGATCTTGTCAATTTTTTCCTGCTTATCCTTGGCTTCAGCACGATATTGATCGTCGGATTTTCCTTGACGGACACCTCCTTTTTCTACTTTCATCTTCGTTTTTCGGGAAAAGACACCCGACAAAAAGCGACTGATTCTTTGCTCAAAACTTTCCGACAAATTGATGATATTGGTGGATTTATGGATCCCGGTTACGGACAGAATTCCAATGATCGCTCCACCAACATGGGCGAAATAGGCAACGTTATCTTTATCTCCTAAACTCACAATATTGAATAGGAGGAAAATTCCAGCCACAAGAATTAATCGAACAGGTAAAATGCCAAAGAGTCTAACTTCTAAATTCGGTCTATAAAATGCCAAAGCCATAAATAGAGCCATAATGGCGCCGGATGCTCCTAATACCGGTAAATCCCCCATCGTTGTGAATGTCAGATGTGCTACTAACTCCAAGATCCCGCCAAAAATTCCACCGACCACATAGACATGCAACAATCTTTTACTTGTGAAGAATTGTAAGAACATGTTTCCTACAAAATAGAGCATGAGCATGTTCAATAGAAAATGGATTAATCCGGCATGCGCAAAAATATTTGTGAAAAGTCCCCAAGGATGGGTCAAAAATCCCATAAGATCTGTCCGAAGTGTGAACATATCACTGGCAAGTTCTGCCGGAAGGATACTCCCACTTAGTCTTGAAACAACCTGCATCAATCCAATAAATAGAAACACAATGGTATTGACGAAGATCAGCCGGATGTGCATCCCCCCGTAATTGTACTGCGCTTTGATCTCCTCGAAAAAAGTTCTGTCCTGCATGTTAATAGAAATGATGACGATTTTTGCGCCAGATCAATACCAAAACACCACCAACAATTGCACCTCCAACATGCGCCAAGTGAGCAACGTTATCGCCTTGAGTTTCTTGAAAACTGGCATATAATTCAATTAAAAAATATCCTCCGATCAACCATTTTGCTTTCAACGGAATCGGTGGAAACAATAACATCAACTCGGTATTCGGAAATAATATCGCAAACGCTGCCATAATGCCGAAAATTGCACCGGATGCTCCTACCATGGGAATGTACGATTTGATCACGTATTCGGAAATAGCATCTGCAACAATTTGCGAATCGACTCCTTGACGTATCATAAAGCCTTCTATTTCAATCAAGGTCTGTTCATTCAAGGGATTGTCGCGAATAATCCCATTAATACCGGCGATCAAACTATCGTTGTTAATGATCTCTTTGTAATCCAAGATCTGGAAGAACCCGACTCCGTTGTACAATAGGAAGGCGCCCAATGCCGATGCCACATACAAAATAAAGTAGCGTTTTGGACCCCACAAGCGCTCCAGAAAACTTCCAAACATGACCAATGCATACATATTGAAAAAGATGTGCATCAATCCCCCGTGCATGAAGAAATGCGAAACGATCTGGTAAGGTTCAAACAAAGGTGTGCCAAAATAATGCGCACCAAACATCTGTCCCAGATTCAATCCTCGGGAAGAGAAAAAGATGTCTAGAACAAACATCAATATATTCAATAATAATAGGTTTTTTGTAACCTGTGGAATGTTTGCCAGCATCTTAAAAAAGTTGTAATAATTGTTCGTTGTTGATCAACGCCATGATTCGCTTTCCGGTTGGACTCAAAGCATGTTCCTCCAATTCAAATAGACGTTGAACAAAATGCGCCAATGCCTCTTGCTCCGTTGAAAGCGAATAGGACATACTACCTGCAAATGCCAATTGTGACATCGCTGTATGAGCCACTTCACCTTTATCCAGACTTCCGTGCTGTACTTGCTCCAAAATCGTATCAATACAAGTCAAAACGGTTGCCTCATTCAATACTTCAGGAATCCCATTCAGCAAGAGTTCGTGATCATTCCATTCCCAAGAAAAACCAATGCGTTCAAGCGTTTTAGCATGTTCATCCCATGCTAGTTTATCTTGTTTCGAGACTTGCTTTTCCAACGGGAAGATCAATTGTTGCGAACCTAAAGGTTGCAGGTAGAAACCACGCATCAACTCGTCGTAAAGCATCCGTTCATAAGCACGACGATAGTGTATGAGGAGAATACCTTCCTTGATCGTTGAAATGATAAACGAGCCTTTTATTAAAAAAGGTCCTTTCGGAATTTCTTTTTCATCCATCTGAAGAATGGATTGCTGTACCTCAACCGTTTCTTCTTGGCTATCATCCGGATTCCAAAAATCATCCCAAGAACTATTCGCTCCGGCTCCAAAACCGGCACTATTCAGCGCATTTGAGAAAGCTTTCCCGGTTCCGGAAGAAGATCCGCCAAATCCTGATTGGCGGCTTTCTACTTGAAAAGGATTGTACGTTGGATCTACCTTGATCTGCGGTTCAACCGGAATTGCATGCTGCATGGACAACGGCAGATCAAATTCACTTTCGCGATCAAAATCCAAGGTGGGCGCAATATTAAACTTACCCAATCCCAAACGGATCGCTGATCGCAAAATACTGTAGATCGCTTTGTCCTCTTCAAATTTTATCTCAGTTTTCGTCGGATGCACATTCACATCGATCTGTTTAGGATCGATCTCTAAATATAAGAAGTAGCTGGGAAACATCTTGGCCGGCAATAACTGCTCGAATGCACTATTTACCGCATGGTTGAAATACGTGTCTTTAAAAAAACGATTGTTCACGAAGAAAAACTGCTCCCCACGCGATTTTTTGGCAGCTTCCGGTTTTCCGACAAAACCCTCAATGCGTACGATATCTGTTGACTCTACAACGGGCACCAATTTATCGTTGAAACCTTTGCCAAATACATCCACGATGCGTTTTCGCAAGGCACCGGGCAGTAAGTGATAGATCTCCTGATCGTTATGAACCAAGCGAAAACTCAACTCCGGATGAGCCAAAACCACGCGTTCAAACTCGTCAACAATATGTCGAAACTCCACATTGTCGGATTTTAAGAAATTTCGCCGTGCCGGCACATTGAAAAACAGGTTTCTCACTTCAAAACTAGCTCCTTGTGCACATTGCTCTGGCTCATGCTTCGCAATAGTGGAACCATCAATTTGGATTAATGTCCCCAATTCATCTTCAGCTCGCTTCGTTTTTAATACAACTTGAGCAATAGCTGCGATCGATGCCAAAGCTTCGCCACGAAAACCTTTCGTTTGCAGCGCAAACAGATCATCTGCTTGTTGGATCTTACTGGTAGCGTGTCTTTCAAATGCCATACGCGCATCCATGAATGACATGCCTTTTCCATTGTCAACCAACTGGATCAGCGTTCTTCCAGCATCTTTTATATACACCTCTATCTTCGTCGCACCGGCATCAATACTGTTTTCGATCAATTCTTTGACCACAGATGCAGGTCGTTGCACAACTTCACCTGCCGCAATTTGATTGGCAATATGATCTGGCAACAAACGAATGATATCGGACATGAACTTTTTATTTAGCTTTTAATTGTTGACTAAAACCAATGATACCAAGCAAAAATACCAAATTTCCACTTGATTTCTTAGTCCTCTTGGCAATTCTTGTTCCAATTATGAATGACTGACAGAACGTCAGTGACTTAACCATTTCTGGTGATTTACTCCCGATACAATCTGTCATTCACGTATCGCAAATTTGTATTTTTGCTTTATGATGAATCGTCGTGTCTTCCGTTATACAATTACTAGCTGCGTATTAATTCCCGCTGCTTGGGGTATTCTTTCCCTGAATAAGCAGGACAGCAAGCAGCCGTTGACTAAAACACATCTGGTACTTTCTGAAAAGGAATGGGTACAACAAACCCTGAATAAGTTGACTTTAGAGGAAAAGATCGCGCAATCTCTCATGATCCCTGTTTGGTCGAACAAAGGAGAACAACACCTCAAAGAGATCGATTCAGAGATCTCCGAGCACAAAATTGGTGGATTGATCTTTTTTCAAGGAGAACGAAAGAATTTGGTAAATGCTATTGATCGTTTTCAAACCAGATCATCGATCCCGTTATTGATCGGAATGGATGCTGAATGGGGGATAGCTATGCGCATTTCCGGAGAAGAGCGTTTTCCATACGCGCAAACCATTGGCGCTGCAAACGATATAGAATTAACGCGCAAAATGGGGGAACACATGGGGATCGAATGTGATCAGTTGGGGATCCACCTCAGTTTTTCACCAGTCTCAGATGTTAATAGCAATCCAAAGAATCCGGTTATCGGGTTTCGCGCTTTCGGAAGTGACGCTGCACATGTAGCCAAACATACGGCTGCCTTTGTTGATGGTATGGAAGGAACAAATGTTTTGTCTTGTGTCAAACATTTTCCGGGACACGGAGATACAGACAAAGACTCTCATTTGGAATTGCCTGTTGTTTCACACGAAGAAAGCAGATTCAAATCCGTAGATTTTTTACCTTTCAAAGAGGGGATAAAAGCAGGAACATCAGCTGTTATGGTCGCACATTTACAAGTACCGAAATTAGATCCGAGCGGTCTGCCAAGTTCCCTTTCTAAAAAGATCATCCAACATTATTTACGTCAGGAACTCGATTTTAAAGGACTGGTTATCTCAGATGCTTTAAACATGAAGGCAGTTTCCGATAAATACGGAAAAGCTGAAGTTGTGGCGATGGCCTATGAGGCAGGTTGCGACATTCTGCTGTATCCGGAAAGTACTAAAGAAGCCATTCAGTTGATCAAGCAAAAAGTAGACAAAGGAGATTTATCGTTGGCAGAGGTGAATGCCCGTTGTAAGCGTGTGTTGACAGCAAAGTACAAGGCGATCATCAACAAACCTATGATCAAACGAAAAGATCCGAAAATCGAACGTGAACTAGCTATCAATCAGGTGTTTGAAAAGGCAATTACGGTACTCAAAAACGATCATAACATACTGCCAGTCGACAATTTAGATCGTACGATCATTCGAATTGGGGTAGGACCTTATGTCTATGAATTTCAGGAAAGATTGAACAGTTATGCACCTGTTCAACACTTGCGTTATTTCACGATCACAGAGGCCTTGGAACGGTTAAAGGAAAAGAAATTCCCCAAGGATGCATTGATATTAGTAGACCTGCACGGACAAAATCAACGTGTGCGCAACAACTATGGATTTGGAAATTGGGAAAAATTGGTTGAGCTGCTTCCGGAGGAAAACGATGTGGTAGTAAGCTTTTTTGGAAATCCGCTGACCCTGGAAAACACCGAGCAATTACCGAAATCAGTGGATGCCTGTATTTTGGCCTATGAAAATCACTACTTCATGCAAGATCGCGTGGCGCAGTTCATCATGGGTGCATTTGATGTACAAGGAAAATTGGAATCGCCGATCAATGAAACATTTAAAAGAGGTGCCGGAATTTCGGTGAAAGGAAACGGACGCTTGAAATTTACCGTTCCGGAGGAAGTAGGGATCGATCGCAGTCAATTGGCAGAGATCGACAACATCGTAAAGAATGCTATCCAAATGAAAGCGCTGCCGGGCTGTCAGATCGTCGTAGCAATCGATGGAAAAGTGATTCTTCAAAAAGCGTATGGAACCACCATGTATGAGAAGGGTGATTCTGTTACAAATGAGCACATCTATGACCTCGCTTCGATCACTAAGATCGCTTCTTCTACTGTTGCCCTGATGAAATTGCGTTCAGAAGGAAAATTTGATCCACAGGACAATCTGGGACAGCTGACGCCGGAACTAGTGGAAGGAACGCCTTATGCCAAATTGAAAGCTACAGATTTATTGACGCATCAAGCAGGATTGACACCTTTCATTCCGTTTTACAAAAAGACACTGAAAAGCGGCGAATTGGATCAAACCATTTACTCAACAAGCAAAAAAACAGGCTTTTCAAAACCGGTGGCAAAGGACATTTGGATCAAAGACGACTACTGGAAGAATATCTTGAAAACCATTGTTGAAACACCACTTTCGGGGGAGAAAAAATACGAATATTCAGATCTATCCTATTACTTCTTTCAATCCTTCATTGCACGAACAACCGGAAAATCACAAGATGAGTTTGTTCTCGATGCGATCTACAAACCACTTGGATTACAGACAATGGGGTATTTGCCACTGGATCGCTTTCCTTTAAAACGACTGGTGCCAACCGAAAATGATGTAGAATTCCGAAAACAAGTGATCCAAGGATATGTACACGATCCTGGAGCAGCAATGATGGGTGGCGTTGCGGGACATGCCGGATTATTCTCCAATGCAACCGATCTGGCCGCCTTGATGCAATGTCTGATGAACAAAGGACAAATCGGTGATTATTCGCTCATAAGAAAAGAAGTGGTGGATCAATTCACGCGCTGTCAATATTGCCCGGGAAATCGTCGGGGACTTGGTTTTGATAAACCAACAGTCAGCCGAAAAGATGGTCCTACCAGCGACAAGGTATCCCCGGAAACATTCGGACATTCCGGTTTTACTGGGACGATCACTTGGGCCGACCCAACAAATCGTGTAAATTACGTGTTCTTATCCAATAGAGTGTATCCGGATGCAGCAAATAAAAAGATCATTAGCATGAGTGTGCGTACGAAGATCCAAGACGTGATTTACAAAGCTTTAGAAAATAGCAAACAAACGAACAAATAACAAACAGACTTACACAGACATGAAAATTGGCATTGTATTATACCCAACATTTGGGGGAAGTGGAGTAGTGGCAACTGAACTAGGGAAAGCCTTAGCACAACTGGGCCATGAGATCCATTTTATTACTTATTCTCAACCGGTTCGACTAGGAAGTTTTCGCGAGAATATTTTCTATCATGAGGTGGCCGTAAGCGATTATCCGTTATTTGAATATCAGCCATATGAAACCGAATTAGCCAGTAAAATGGTGGATGTTGTGAAGTACGAAAACCTCGATTTACTTCACGTTCATTACGCCATTCCACATGCATCTGCAGCATATATGGCACAGCAGATCCTGAAATCAAAAGGGATCAATATTCCATTCATTACCACTTTGCATGGAACCGATATCACGTTGGTTGGAAAGGATCCGTCGTTTGAACCAGTGATTACTTTCTGTATCAATGCCAGCGATGCTGTAACAGCGGTTTCAGAAAGTTTAAAGAAAGATACATACACGCATTTTGAAACAGAGCGCAACATCCACGTCATCCCAAATTTCATTCAAGCGAAAACAGAATTACCGGCGATCAATTGGGAAAAAAGGCGCCACTATGCCTGCGACCATGAGCGCATCTTGTGTCACATCTCCAATTTCCGACCAGTAAAACGCATTGAAGATGTGGTTCGCATTTTCCATTTGGTGCAACAGGAGATTCCGTGTAAACTGATCATGGCAGGAGACGGACCAGAACGACCATTTGCAGAGCGTTTAGCCCGTGAATTAGGCGTATGCAACAAGATCTTCTTTACAGGTAAAGTGCGCGACACCGGTCATATTCTCGAAATAGCAGACTGTTTCTTATTACCATCAGAGACAGAAAGTTTTGGTTTAGCCGCCTTGGAAGCCATGGCAGAAGGAGTGCCGGTAGTTTCTTCGAACACTGGAGGTATTCCGGAAGTAAACGTGCATGGAGTATCCGGTTTCTTATCTCAAGTGGGAGATGTTTCAGATATGGCAAAGAACGCAATCAAGATTTTGAAATCAGACGATACTTTGCACCAATTCCGTTTACATGCTTTGGCGCGAGCCCACGAATTTTCCTTAGACAAGATCGTACCCATGTATTTGGAACTCTACGAAAGCGTACTCAAAAACACAGAAAAAGCCGTTCATTAAGAACGGCTTTTTCGTATGAAATAGGTGAAATCTGTTAGATATTCTCAATGATCATTGCTGAGGCACCACCTCCACCATTACAAATTCCTGCACCACCGATCTTTCCACCGTTTTGTTTCAACACCTGGATCAATGTAACAATAACACGGGAACCTGAATTACCTAGCGGGTGACCCAAAGCAACTGCACCTCCGTTCACATCCACTTTTTCCGGGTTCAATCCCAGAATCTTCGTGTTCGCAATACCAACAACGGAGAATGCTTGATTCAATTCCCAGAAATCCACATCGTTTACAGACATTCCAGCCTTGTCCAATGCTTTTGGAATAGCCAACGATGGCGCTGTAGTGAACCACTCCGGAGCTTGTGCTGCATCCGCATAACTCACAATTTTGGCAATAGGCTTCAAGCCATATTTATCAACCGCCTCTTTAGACGCTAAGATCAATGCAGATGCTCCATCATTCAAGGTAGAAGCATTGGCAGCCGTGATCGTTCCATCCTTATCGAATGCTGGACGCAAAGCCGGGATTTTATCCAAGAAAACATTTTTATACTCTTCGTCTTCGGAAATCATGATTGGATCACCTTTGCGCTGAGGAACTGCAACTGGAACGATCTCATCGTTGAATTTCCCGGCTTGCCATGCCGCTGCAGCACGTTTGTATGAAGTGATCGCAAATTCATCTTGATCCTCACGCGAAATGTTATGCTCTTTGGCACACAACTCTGCGCAATTCCCCATAGGAACTTTACTGTAAACATCCAACAACCCGTCTTTCGTAATACCATCCAACATCGTGATATTTCCGAATTTCGTACCGTTTCTTCCATCAATGTAATGTGGCGTTTGGCTCATGTTCTCCATTCCCCCGGCAACAACGATGTGGTTGTCACCAGCTAAAATAGATTGCGCACCTAACATAATGGCTTTCATACCGGAGGCGCAAACCTTATTAACCGTTGTACAAGGAACATTTTGTCCAAGTCCCGCACCTAATGCCGCTTGGCGAGCTGGAGCCTGTCCAACTCCTGCTTGCAGCACATTTCCCATGAAAACTTCATCTACCAATTGCGGATCCATTCCACTTTTATCCAATGCTCCTTTAATAGCAACCGCTCCTAACTGAGTTGCCGGCACAGAAGATAAACTTCCCATGAAAGCACCCATTGGGGTACGAACAGCAGCAACAATATACACCTCTTTTGACATAATTTTCGAATTAATTCAGGGCGAATTTACGCTTTTTTTACCAATAAGACAGTGACTAAATCGATTCCATATCAGGCTTTTTGCATGGTTGGAATTGTTAACTTTGCATAAATCTCTGTAACATGAAACAACTTTTAACCGCGATCATTTTTCTAAGCGCATCTACTATCCATGCACAGGATGCTACTGTGGCCTTGCGCGACGATTTAAAGAAACAAGCAGAATTACCTGATTCTCTGAAAGTTTCGAACTGGACTGTCAAGAGTATTTTTGGACTCAATGGTTCACAAACTTCCTTTGTCAATTGGGCAGCAGGGGGTAGAAATAACGTAACTGCTATCGGATTGGTGGATTTCTCTGCGGTTTATCAGAAGAAGAATTATAAATGGAATAACGATATCAAGTTGGCTCTGGGCGGACAATTGTTTACAGATTCTACCGGTAAAAAGCAAGGGTTGCAAAAAACGGATGACCGCATCGATGTGGCGTCTGCATTTGGTTATGAGTTCAAGAAAAAATGGTTTTTAACTACCATCGGAACCTTTAAGACGCAATCCTTGGACGGTTTCAATTTCCCTAATGATTCTGTGCGCATCTCGCGATTCATGGCTCCCGGATATGTTAATTTATCACTCGGTATGGAATACGCTCCGAAACAGTATTTCAACGCATATTTATCACCTCTAGCCTGTAAATTTACGATTGTGAATGATCAAGTACTGGCAAATGCGGGAGCATTTGGGGTGCAAAAAGCAGATTTAGCACTTGATGGTTCCGTATTAAATCCGGGGAAACGGTTTCGTTCTGAGATCGGAGCCTATTTCCGGATGAATTTCCAGAAAGAGATCATGAAAAACATTGAAATGAAAACGCGTTTGGAATTGTTTACGAACTACTTGAAAAACCCGCAAAACATCGATGTCAACTTGGAAAACATCTTTGCATTTAAAGTGAACAAGTGGTTCTCCGCTTCCTTGCAGTGGAATTTGATCTACGATGACGACATCACGATCCGCGATGTGAAGGGTGGGAGTGGACCACGCACGCAATTCAAATCAGTACTGGGATTAGGTATTTCATACACCTTAACGAACAAGAAAAAGTAAAAGCGTATTTTTAGGCAATGAATTACTTCGCGGATGCTTCTTTGTGGTGGCTTTTACCGATGGTAGCTTTGTCGGCATTCTTGTCGTATTGGTACTATTTCCGGACAAAAACCAATGAAAATTGGGAGAAAAAACAAGCGCGCATTTTAGCTGTGTTAAGAGGAATTGGAATTTTCACAGTCCTCTTGTTACTGCTCGGATTGGTATGGGAAACTACAACTTACCGAAAAGAAAAACCTTTATTCATTACCTTGGTGGATCAATCCGGTTCCATGAAAAATGGGGAGGACTCCACTCAGTTAAAAAAGCAGATAGCCGCCTTTCAAAACGAGTTAAAAACGCGCTTTGCAGATCGTTTCGATTTTGTCGATTGGAAAGTGGGAGAAAATACCGGTTCCTATAAAGAGTTGCATTTTTCCGATAAAGAAACAGACCTTTCAGCAGGTTTTAAGCAAGTAAACGAGCTATATTTCAATCGAAATATCGGTGGAATAGCGTTGATTTCTGACGGGATCTTCAATAAGGGAAATCACCCGATGTACGAAGCGGAAAGGATCGAAATGACTCCAATTTTTACCTTAGGCAGCGGGGACACCAACACACGCCGAGACGTTCTTGTTCGTTCAATTCAAACCAACGAAGTTGCTTTTACAAACAATCAATTTCCGATTGAAGCCACGATTGAAAGTTTTAAATTTCCACATGCAGCCATCACCGTTCAATTACTCGAAAACGGAAAGCAGATTGCACAAAAAACCGTTCGCAACAGCAATGGATCAAGCGATCAACACATCGTTGCTTTTTCAGTTCTAGCAAAGAATAAAGGGTTTCAACGTTATACAGTAAAAGCACTTCCGCTGAACAAAGAAGTGACCTTGAAAAACAATCAGCAAACGGCGTATGTGGAAGTTGTCGACAACAAACAATACATCTTGTGTCTGTCTTCTGCACCACATCCCGATATTGCTGCCATTCGTTCTATTTTGGAGGAAGATGAGCAGGCAACCGTTGAATCGGCGCTGACAACCGGTTTTACCTTCGACAAAAAGAATCCAAATCTGGTCATTTGGTATGAAAACGGTTTAAAGCCAAATCCGGGACTTTTTAATGAATTGCAACGCCGAAAAATTCCGGTATTGTTCATTGCAGGACCTACCACACAACCATCGGTAATCGCCAATTACGGGTTGGGTTACAAACCTGCTGGAAATGCCCAACAAGAAGATTGCTATCCAACTGTTAACGAAGGTTTTAAAAGCTTTGACTTCACCAACGAGTTTACTGACGCTGCGAAAATATATCCACCATTACGGTGTCGTTTTGGTGGAGTGCAACTACCGGGCAATGCAGCCGTAGTTTTGACGCAACGCATCGGGAATGTACAAAAAAAGGACCCATTGATGTTCTTCATGGAGAAACAAGGAATTCGAACTGGTGTAATACTAGGAGAAGGGATCTGGCGTTGGAAAATGAAAGAGTTCGTTGCAAAACAAAGTGTGAACGGCTTCCGTGAATTTATTCAGAAAACAACACAATATCTGACAGTTAAAGGAAATAATGAGCCTTTCCGGATTACGTTACCAAAACGATTTTATACAACAGACGCCATCGAGATCAAGGCAGAATTCTACAACGAAGCCATGGAATTGATCACAACACCACAGATCAGCTTCAGTTATCAGAAAAAAGGAGGAGAGCGTTTGAAATCCGATTTTTCGCCAAATGCCAATTTCTTTGTGAATAATATTGGTCAACTAGACGCAGGTGCATATTCCTGGACTGCCACAGCTAAACACAACGGTAAAATGTATAAGAAATCGGGTGTTTTTGTAGTAGAGGAAATTGCGATTGAATTGCTTGAAACGCGCGCTGATTTTGCGGTATTATCGCAATTGTCAAAACAATCGAATGGTGCTTTTTATGCGTTGAAGGATTTCAAAAAACTGATAAACGACCTGGAGAAACGCGCTGACATTGCCACGATGCAATTTGCAGATACAGGTTACACGGCTATGATCGACTGGAAATGGTTATTTGCACTTCTAATCGTCCTATTTGGTGCGGAATGGTTCCTTAGACGTTTTTGGGGAGCTTATTGATTTCGTTTAAACAAGATTTCAAGGAAGCTGAAACCACCGTTGCATGGGTAAAAACAGCAAAGTGTCCGGCTTCTGCAATGGGATATTCCACATTTTCAGGGATCTTCAATAAATGATCTTGAGTTCCGTGAATGCGATACGTTTGCGTTGCAACAGATTCAGGTCTCCAAGTTTGAATACACTGGATCATCCGGCGAACTTGCTGCGGATCCATGCTGCCAAAAAGATCATTCAGCAACACAATATCCTCCTGTGCGTGAACCCCAAATAACCAACGCGAAAAAGCATTCGAACGAAGGATGGTCTTATCCGGAAGCAGAAAAAAAAGTCTTGTGGATAAAAACAATTTCAAATACCACGGAAAATCCTGCTTTCCGAGACTGCTAGAAATTAATACGATGCCTTTATGACACTGCAATGTCGCGATTTCATGCGCCAGCATCCCGCCAAAAGATAATCCAACAAGTACGGAGTCTTGCTCAATTTCATAATAAGCAAGAAATTTCTGAGCATAACTCCGCATTGTTTCACCATTAGAAAGCGGAATCCATTCCAGAAAAACCAGTTCATGTTCCGGTAGATCGATTTCGCGAAAAACCCGGGAGTCAACCCCTAAGCCATTTAAAAAATATACCTTCATAAAAAAGGCTCCCGGAGGAGCCATTCATTATTTTTTCAACATATCGTTGGCCATCATCTGTTTGACCGACTTTTCCATTCCTTCTACAGAACCATCCAAGAAGATGACGTTTCCTTGTCCTTTTTCAGCAAACTCTTTCACCGCCTCAGTCCACATAGAGAATAAGATCAACGAGGTATCCAAATTAGCCGATTTCATTTGTTCTGCAGCTTCGCTCATCCCTTTGGCAACCTCTTCACGGAACAGAGCCACACCCTGACCTTTCAATTGCAGGGCTTCTTTTTCTGCTTGTGCCGCAATTTTGATCGCATTTCCTTCTGCTTCCGCAGCTTTCGTTTTCGTGATCAACAAAGCTTGACCTTCATTCTCTGCGGCTGCTTTTAAATTATTGGAAGCTACTACTTTCGCCATCGACGTAGTGATCTCAGCATCAAAGGTAATGTCATTCAATTGCAGGTCGATCAGGTGAAAACCCCAACTTTCCAAGGTTTGGTCCAAGGATTCTTTCACATCGTCCACAATCTCGCGGCGCAACAACAAGATCTCCGCTTGTTTTTTTGTGGCAACAAAACCGCGAACAGAGCCTTCGATCGTGCGCACCAATGCCTGAATAAAACTACGTTGATCCACAAATTTGAAGGCCACATTTTTAATGGTTTCCTCTTGCGAATCTAATACCGAATAAACCAACATGGCCTTGAAATAAACGTTTGCCTGATCTTGAGTGATCGCCTGGAATTCCATCTCGATAGCTCGGTTCTGGATCGAAACCCGATTATTCACGCGTTCCAACAAAGGAATGCGTACATTCAAACCGGGCTGTAAAATGCGGCGATACTTCCCGAACATGGTTACAACAGCAATCGTTCCCTGCTGCACAGTTACAAAACTCAACACGATCAGCAGCACTGCGACACCAGCATAGATGATATTATCTACATTCATAAGCTTGATTTTTCCCTAAATCTACAAATTCAGTCGGTCACTTTCGGAAAGTTTCGCTTTTTTTTTCGGAGGATATACTTTTTACCAAGAGTCAACGTTTAAGTTGAAAATGACGTTAAATAAGCCTATGGTAAAAAAATACCCAAACAACATGTATCAGGAAGAAAAAAAAGTAACCGTAAACCCTTCCGCAGCGGTCATTAATCAACTGTTGAACTACAGTAAATCCCTGGAAGTGAAAAAACTGAAACACAAGAAAGTACTTGTGAACTTGAACTAAAAGAAAAGGCTGCCCGAGAGCAGCCTTTGTTTTTTTATACGAAATTCGATCACCAGATCTTCGCCACTTTCTTTTCCGGATTGCGCATCGGATCTCCTTCTTTCACATTAAACGCTTCGAAGAATTCCGGACAGTTCTTCAACGGACCATTGACGCGATACATTCCCGGTGAATGCGGATCTGTAGCAATGCGGTTCTTCAATTCTTGCTCCGTGTAATTGATCTTCCACAACTGGGCATAAGCGATGAAGAAGCGCTGGTCTGGTGTAAAACCATTCACTGACTTCCCACTTTTATATTCGGAGGTCATTTTATAAGCATAGTAAGCCATCGTTAATCCACCTAAATCAGCGATGTTTTCGCCCATTGTAAGGTCGGCATTTACACAATGATCGTTTAGCGGACAGAAATTTGAATACGTTTCTCCCAATGTTTTTGTGCGCTCTTCGAACAATTTACGATCGCTTTCTTTCCACCAATTGGAATAGCTTCCATCTGCAGCGAACTTCGAACCATTGTCATCAAAACCGTGTGTGAATTCATGACCGATCACCATTCCAATTCGTCCATAGTTCACGGCATCTTCCGCGTTTTCATCGAAGAATGGTGGTTGCATGATTCCTGCCGGGAAAGCGATCTCATTCAGAAGCGGGTGGTAGTAAGCATTCACCATGTGCGCAGGCATTCCCCATTCTTTGCGGTTCACCGGTTTGTACAATTTGCCCAATTCCTCTGCTGTTTCGAATTTCGCCAAATTGTCCAAATTCGCCATGTAATTGTCCTTTTTGATCTCTAATTTTGAGAAATCACGCCATTCTTCCGGGTAACCCAGTTTGCGACCGATCGCATTCAATTTGGTCAAGGCCTCTGTTTTTGTTTCCGCTGACATCCAATCCAACCCGTTGATGCGATCCTGGAAAGCTTTCAACAAATTGTCCACCATTTCATTCACGCGCTTGTGGGCGTTTTGAGAATACGTGCGTTCTACAAAAGCCTTACCCAATAATTCGCCGATCGGCTGTCCGGTAATTTCATCGATCGCGCGATCTGTGATCGGCTTCATTTCTTTTTTACCACTCAACACGCCTCCGTAGAAATTGAAATGCGTTTTCACGAAGATATCACCCATTGCTGGCGCGTAATGATTGATCGTTTTCCATTTCAAGTAAGCGATCCAGTTCTCCATGGGCAATTCTTTCATCATGTCATTGATGTTCACCAAATGTTCCGGCTGAGATACGATGATCGTGTCAAATGCTTGTGAACCAAGAGTCATCAAGTAATTCTCAAAATCGAAACTAGGGAAAAGCTGACGTGCTTCAGTATAGGTCTTTTTATTGTATGTCTTTTCTGGTAAACGAGATTCTTCCGGTGGCATCATAGAACCTGCGAGGCGCAATTCAAAATCGTAAACCAATTTTGCGATAGCAACCGCTTGCTCATACTGGTATCCGCTGATGGAAAACATGCGCTCGATGTAAGATTGATAACTCGTGCGAATTTCTGCTTTGTTTTCCTTGAAATAATAATCGCGATTTGGCAATCCCAATCCACCTTGACCGATGTAGACCGTATTGCGGTCCACTTGTTTCAAGTCTTGGCCAACACCAAATCCGAATAAAGAACGCATCCCGACTTTGTGTTGTTCTGCAATCGTTCTAGCAATATCTTCACGCGATTTCAGTTGATCCAGCTGCGTTAATTTCGCTTTAAGCGGCTCTAAACCTTGCTTGTTGCGCATTTCCATATCTGTGTAAGATGTGAAAAAATCACCAAGGATCTGTTCCTGGGTGCCGAGAGCGCCATTCTTTTGCGTGCTCGTTTTCAAGATCTCCAACAAGATCTCTTTATTGCGCTTGTCCAACTCATTAAAAGAACCCCAGCGCGACTCAACACTTGGCACCGGATTTTCCTTACACCAGGTTCCGTTCGAAAACTGAAAGAAATCGTCTTGTGGACGGATGGTTTTATCCATGTATTCTGCACTAATCGAAGTGCGCTCCTTGTTGTTATTTGTTGCAACAACATCGTTATTTGTGCTTGGCGCTGTCCTTGGTTGACAACTTAAAAGTAGGGTGGAGCAAACGACTCCGGGAATGATATATTTTGAGATCATGCTTCTGGAATTAAGATCATTTCAACATGTGGGATTTCGTCTTCGAAATATTCTTTGCCCGTTGATACGAAACCATTTTTATTGTAGAAGGATTCCAAGTGTTTTTGGGCGGAAATTTTGATTGGTACAATGCCAAATTCTTCATGCGCGAATTTGATGCATCGATCCATCAGTTCGATTCCTACTCCTGAACCACGGAAAGCCGGGTCCAATACTACACGACCGATCGCAACTTCATCGTATGCCAATCCGGGATGTAAGATTCTAGCCGTAGCGATCACATCTCCTTTGCCATCGCGCAAGATCAGGTGATACGCCTTCTTATCCTTTCCATCAAGGTCCAAATACGAACAGTTTTGCTCCACCACGAATGCTTTCAAGCGCAACGCGATGATGTCGTGAAACTCGTTCAGAGTCAGTTCTTTGTATGGTTTAAATTGCCAGTCTAAATGCATATTTTTTATTGAAAATTTATAGTTGAAAATGGAAAAGTAAGAACGTTGTTTCCGTGCTTATTTCAATTCATCATGTTTGTATTACACCAACATTGTACGCTTTTTCAGCCTTTTTGTGGTTTGCCATAGCAATTCCTTGTGACAGAAAATCGCGGGTTTTAGCCGGGTCGATGATCGCGTCCAGCCACAAGCGAGAAGCTGCATAGTATGGCGAAATTTGTTCATCGTAACGCGCCTTGATCGTATTGAACAACTCAGCTTCGCGCTCTGGTGTAATTTCTTCTCCGCGTGCTTTGAGTGAAGCGACTTCAATTTGCAACAAGGTTTTTGCGGCAGAAGCTCCCGACATCACAGCCACTTCTGCAGTTGGCCATCCAACGATCAAACGCGGATCGTACGCTTTCCCGCACATGGCATAATTTCCGGCACCGTAAGAGTTACCTACAACTACCGAGAACTTTGGAACCACACTGTTCGACATCGCATTCACCAATTTAGCACCATCCTTAATGATTCCTGCGTGCTCAGACTTCGATCCAACCATGAATCCGGAAACATCGTGGAAGAACACCAACGGAATATTCTTTTGGTTACAATTCATGATGAATCGCGCTGCTTTATCCGCAGAATCATTGTAGATCACCCCACCAAATTGCATTTCACCTTTGGCGTTCTTACTCAATTCGCGGTTGTTCGCAACAATTCCAACACTCCAACCATCAATGCGCGCATAAGCACAGATCATGGTTTTTCCATAATCCGCTTTGTATTCGGTCATGCTGTCCTTATCCACGATACAATCCAACAAATCCCGCATGGAATAAGGTTTGGAGCGATCAGCAGGTAAAATTCCGTACACCTCTTTCAATGATCGTTTTGGTTCGATCGATTCGATCCGATCAAATCCGGCTGTTTCCATGGCTCCGATCTGACCCATCATTTTGCGGATCGTCTGGAGACATTCTTTATCGTCTGCTACTTTGTAGTCGCACACACCGGAGATTTCCGTATGCGTAGTCGCACCACCCAATGTTTCGTTATCGATGGTTTCACCAATGGCGGCTTTCACCAAATAGGAACCGGCCAAGAAGATCGTTCCAGTTTTATCCACGATCAAACTTTCATCGGACATGATCGGCAGATAAGCACCTCCGGCTACACAGCTTCCCATGACGGCAGCAATTTGGGTAATTCCCATCGAACTCATGATCGCATTGTTGCGGAAAATTCGGCCGAAATGTTCTTTATCCGGGAAAATTTCATCCTGCATTGGCAAATAAACACCTGCTGAATCCACCAAATAGATGATCGGCAATTTATTTTCCATCGCAATTTCTTGAGCGCGCAGATTTTTCTTACCCGTGATCGGAAACCAAGCTCCAGCTTTGACCGTTGCATCATTAGCTACCACGATACACTGCTTTTTTGAAACGTAACCGATCACGACAACGACACCACCTGACGGACAACCACCGTGCTCTTTGTACATGCCATAACCTGCAAAAGCACCTACTTCGAACCGCGGGGTATTCGGATCCAAAAGCATGTCAATGCGTTCGCGAGCAGTCATTTTTCCTTTTTCATGCAAAGCAGCAATGCGTTTTTCGCCACCACCTTTGAAGATCTTTGCCAATTCCTGCTCCATTTTGGAGATCTTCTGGCGCATTTCGTCTTCGTTCTTGTTGAATTCCAGTTCTTTTGGATCAATAGCCATGTTAATTCGTTTAATAGCGTTTCAAATATACACAATTCACTGTAGAAAGATATTTACCTCAGTAAAGGAAATACAGTCGAAATAGCCCGTATTTTTGTGCTATGCAAGATTCTTACAAACACAAAGGCATGCGCAAGCAATTGATCGATGAATTGCGTGCGAAAGGAATAACTGACGAACGAATTTTAACAGCCTTCGATCAGGTTCCTCGTCATTTCTTTTTGGACCTTGCATTTGAAACACAAGCCTATTCGAATGTAGCTTTTCAAATTGGTGCGGGTCAGACGATCTCGCATCCGTATACAGTTGCCTTTCAAACGTCGATCTTGAAACTGGAGAAAGGCATGAAGGTATTAGAAATAGGCACCGGTTCCGGCTTTCAAACGGGAATTCTATGTGCTCTTGGCATGAAAGTATTCTCCATTGAACGTCAAAAAGAGTTGTTCATCAAAGCGAAACCACTGATTGATCAATTGGGGTTTAGTCCGAAATTGTTTTACGGAGACGGTTATGAAGGCAAAGCTACGTTTGCTCCTTTTGACCGTATATTAGTTACCTGTGGCGCTCCCTTCATTCCGCAAAAATTGATGGAACAATTGAAAGTAGGCGGTATTATGGTTATTCCGGTGGGCGAAGGGGATGTGCAGGAGATGCATCGAATCACCAAAATCTCGGACAAGGAATACAAAGAAGAAGTTTTCGGGAATTTCAGCTTCGTGCCAATGTTGGAAAAGACCGTGAAATAAAAGCGAATTTCCTTCGTTTTGGGTGCATGAGACTACTTCCATTACTTTTGGTCTGCATGCTCACTGTTGCTACTGGATCCGCTCAATGGCGCTGGAGCAATGAATTGTCCTCGCAATTTGAAAGTCTTTCTTTCAGCACACACGTACAAAAAGCCTTTGCAAATCGATTTTTACTTGGTATTGGAGTTGGTAACATTGGTAAAGAACGTGGTGCAGATTACAACGACAACAATACCCACAGTTCCTTTTCATTTGTACCTGACACGTGGAATTATGAGGGATCTACCTTATATCACGCTGGCGAAAACACCCGCATTCGGGGTGGGCAATTGCAGCTGATGACCGGATATTATTGGGAATCCTCTAAAAAGAAACACGGACTTAGATTCAATGCGAACTTCAAGATCGGGTGGCTATTTTCATCCAATACAGTCTTTTACAAGCAACACGACACTATCGTGGCGATTCATTTCAACCAAAACATACGTTTCATGCGGGGAATCGTAAGTCTGGATGTATTGCATACCATCCGTTTAACAGAAAAGACAACTTTTTATTACGGACTGAAAAATGGATTGTTCCTACCAAATAACGCGTATCGACCAACTGAAAAGCAGGAAGCATTTCGATTTTATGTTCCTGAATTGTGCATAGGTATTTCCCGCTATTTTGAACTCAAGAAAAAAGAATGATTCGTTGAGTTCGGGTAAAGCGTCCAGTTTGAGAATCCTGATATCCAACTCCGTGACACTTCGGGCTGGTAATAAAAAAGATCCCGAAGACAAGAATCTTCGGGATCTTCGTTTTTTTTGTTTGATCAATGACCTAAAGCAGCCAAATAGCGTTCTGCATCCAAAGCTGCCATACAACCTGTACCTGCAGCCGTGATCGCCTGACGGTAATTCTTGTCCGCGGCATCACCCGCTACAAAAACACCTGGTACATTTGTCTTAGAAGTTCCCGGTTGCGCGTATTTGATGTATCCGGTTTCGTCTAAATCGATGAAGTCTTTGAAGATATCTGTATTTGGTTTGTGACCAATTGCCACGAAGAACCCGGTAGCAGGAATATCTGTTTCTTCTCCCGTTTGATTGTTTTTTACACGAACACCAGTCACTCCATTTCCATCACCTAAGACTTCTACGGTTTCGGTATTGTGCATGATCGTGATATTCTCCGTTTTGCGCACGCGCTCTTCCATGATCTTGGAAGCACGGAATTTTTCTGTACGCACCAACATGGTTACTTTTTTACACAATTTAGACAGGTAGTGCGCCTCTTCACAGGCAGAATCTCCTGCACCCACGATCACTACTTCTTGTCCACGGTAAAAGAATCCGTCGCAAACAGCACAAGCAGAGACACCGCCACCGATCGACAAGTAATGTTGCTCCGATGGAAGTCCTAAATACTTCGCAGACGCACCGGTAGAAATAATCACCGTGTCTGCGTGGATCTCATGTCCGTCTTCCGTCCAGCACTTATGCACAGGACCAGAAAAATCGACTTTTGCAATAAACCCTGAACGAATATCCGTTTCAAAACGCTTTGCCTGCGCTTCTAATTGGATCATCATTTCCGGACCGGAGATCCCATCCGGATAGCCCGGGAAATTCTCCACTTCATTCGTTGTTGTTAATTGTCCACCTGGTTGCATCCCTTGATACATGACAGGTTTCATTTCAGCACGTGCAGCATATATTGCAGCTGTATATCCGGCAGGACCGGATCCAATAATTAAACATTTTACTTTTTCTGCACTCATAGGTATTATCTTATGTATTATAGATTACAAAAATATCAATTCCACTGGCAACAACAAGGTAACTTGGATCACCAAACAAGGTTTAGGTTTCCAAGCTTGAACTTACTTGTGACAGGTATAAACAAAAGCAGGAGGGAAGTTTGCCGGTGTAAATCGAATATTCACATGGCGAAACGTTTTCTTGATATGCGCTTTGGCATTTAAAGAATATTGAAATTGAATATACAAACCGCGATCGCCCATTACCCGATAAGATTCCTTTAAGATCATATCTTTCAACTTATCGGGGAAATTTGCGAGTGGAAGCGAGGACATCACAATATCCGCCTCTTTTAAACCCAGTTTGTGCAAATATTCTCCAATCTTTTCAGCTGAATCATGGATCAAATGTACACGTGGATCGTGAAACTCTTTGCGGAGCATAGCCATGAACTCGTCGTTCAACTCAAACACCAAGAGCACACCATCCGGCCGTAGTTTTTCGAGTAGTTTCCGTGTAAAAACACCCGTTCCCGGACCCAATTCCACGATCACTTTCGCTTTGGAGAAATCGATCGGGTCTAACATTTTCTTTGCAAGGAAACGCGAACTAGGAACCATGGAACCCACCATCTTCTTTTCCTTCCAAAAACTTTTTAAAAATGATCTTTTTGCAGACATATTAGGCGTCTTTCAGTGCTAATTTACCGTTATTGATAATTCCAAAAACATATCCTTTCAAGGATTTACCAACAACGGGGGAGTTTTTTGTTTGAATAGCAATATCCGCTTCTTCAAATACCCAGTCTTTTTCCGGGTCAAAAATGGTCATATCCGCTTCTACACCTACCGCAAACGGTTTGGTTTCCAGAGACAATAGATCACGACCGCTTGCTGTCAGTGCTTTAACGACTGCTTCACAATCAAATTCCGGCGCCATGCGCAATTCTGCAAATGCTGTTTGCAAAGTGCTATTTCCGAAATTGGCATGATCAAACTCCACATCGGTTTCTTCTGTATCATTTGGACGATGGTCACTAACGATCGCATCGATCACACCGGTTTTCACGCCTTCCCACAATGCTTTTCGATCAGATTCTGCGCGCAAGGGTGGCATCAACTTGAAATTCACATCAAAATCTAAAACGGCGGTCTCATTATACACCAAATGTTGCACATGCACATCGGCAGTTACTTTCAAACCTTTCTTCTTTGCCTCGTCGATCAAGCGCACTGATTCTGCTGTGGAAACTCCTGTTACGTGCAAATGTCCACCCGTATATTCTGCCAAACGCAAATTGCGCTCCAATTGAATGATCTCAGCGATCGCCGGATCTGCCTTTAACCCAGTTTTTGTTGAAGCCTCACCTTCGTTCACCATTCCTTGTCCGGAAATGGATTTGTCTCGCGAAAATCCGACAACCACTCCATTGAAATTCTTCGCATACAGGAGAGCTCGGTACATGATCCCGCCGGAAACGGATTTCAGGTCATCAGTAAAGATGCGCGCACCTGACTGGAACATGTCGTACATTTCTGCCAGGTGTTCTCCATCATTCTTTTGCGTGATGCATCCCATCGGGTGCAAGCGAACCGGTAAATTTTCTGCACGTCGCAATGCGTATTCAACAGCTGTTTTATTGTCGATTACAGGTTTTGTTGTTGGCAAGATTGCAACATGGGTGTAACCTCCAAAAGCAGCCGCATCCAATCCGCTCACAATCGTTGATTTATGTTCCTCTCCCGGATCGCAAAAATGCGCTTTCAAGTCAACCCAACCCGGAGAAACACACAAGTGCTCACTGGAGATAACGGTTGCATCTTCTACATTCAATTGCTCCTCAAATGCCATAATGACACCATCTACGATTAAAAGGTCACCCTTCTTATTGTTCCAATCCGAGTGAGGATCCATTACTTTCACCTGCTTCAACAGCAATTTCATGCGTTTCTGTATTTATTGTTTAACAAATATCACAATTATCATTTCAAGTAGGAGGAAGATCAGTGCTAGTAAAACACACCACTTCCACAAAGTTTGCGGTTCATCCAACTGCAAGAAAGAACCACCCGACCAGTCAGCAGCACTCATCGCTTTTTCTACCTGGATACCTGAACGTTCAAATGTTTGTCGCACATCCGATAAGTTTTCCACGTCCACTTTCGATTCCAGACGCGAATAATTCAGTGCCAATTCTCCCAATTTTTTATTCCCTTTTGTTACATCAAAGATCCCGGCCTTCAAACCACGAACAAGATCAAGTCCTTGTAAGGAAAGGAAGTTGAACTGGTCTTTGGTAAATACCCGTGGAATAAATGATTCCGCTCCCTTTTTCAAGGTTACCGGCGCTTCACCGCTTGGCAAGTCGCGCAGTGGATAATAGGCAGATTCACCCAAGGTCAATGCATACGGGGCATTTCGCTGACTGCGTTCGGCAGTTCGCAATAAGATAGTTGAAAACAACTGGTTTGCAGTAAATGTGCTGAATGAAGGATCCAGTGAAGTGGACAAGAGGTAAACCGGATATTTTCCCGTTCCACGCACAAAAAACGCCAAGTTATTTTGGTAGGTCATCAACGAAACTGCTCTGGTTTGGGAAGAATTACGGAGAGAATACGCCTTCGCTACCGCTGGCAAATGAATGTCTTGGGTGCGTTTTTCAAAAACACCTTCGAAGAACGGATCGTTGAACACGATCTTTTTAACCGTATTTCCTTTATCTATGACCGAACCGATCTGCGGCAATTCCAGTTTACTCAGCAAACCATTCCAGGATCCAAAAGCAACTGAAGTACCCGGCAGTAACAGGATCGACCCACCATCTTCCGCAAAATCGAACAAGAGTTTATTCAAACCGGCATTGACCTGATTGACACCATTCAAAACCACTAGATCCACGTTTGCGAGATCCGATGCATTCATTTGGTTTTGCGATTTTTCCTTCAACCGATAAAAGGCATCCAATTCATACACCATCCGCACATTAGGCGATGCATCCTCGCCTTGAACGATCAATACATGACTACTTTGGCGCACGTCGTAGTTTAAATAATAGTTATCATCAAAGTGCATTTGCTTATCGCCAACATTCACGGTTATTGGTACGGCACCCACTTGCGAATTGAACAAACTAACCTCCACGGTATCCGTTCCTTTGGCAGGTAGATTCGCAAATACATCCCGATTCAATTTACCAATTCGGAAGCGAACATTCACTTCTTTCAATGCTTCCTTGCCCTCATTGCGGATCAAAGCATACAACACTTGTTTTTCTCCCTGTTTGTGAACCGGACTGTCAAACCATACCGAGTCCACAGACAAATTTTGCGCATTTTTCGCTGACAATTGCACCGGATAAAACGCCGTTTTAAACTTAAACTTAGAATTTAGCTCACCAAACGTATTTTTCTGAAAATCTGATAAATAAATAAACTTAGAAGCCGTGATAGAATTACCGTTTCGCAGGTTATCTTCCAACCATTGATTCCACCATTGACACACATCTTTTCCGGCACGAACGAAAGAAGAATAGGAGATCTTATCAAGTTTTTCAAGTGCTTGAACCTTCGTGAGCAACTGCTTTTCGTCACCACCTAAGTCGTTGGTCAATAGAACGAACTGCGTACCTCTGGCGGATTTTTCAATGATCGAACGCGCGATCTCGCGACTCTGCGACAAAAGTTCACCTTGTCCACCGATTTGGGACATGGAAAACGAATTATCAAGGTACAAGGCAAGTACAGTATTCGCTTGCTTTGGTTTATTATCCGAAAAATAGGGTTGAGCAAACGCAAAGACCAAAAACGCAAAAGCCAAAGCACGACAGGCAAAAATCAGCCAACGCTTCAATTTTCGGACACTGCGTTGTTCCTGTTCGATCGATTTCAGAAAGGAAAGACTGGAAAAATAGACCGTTTTATAACGTTTGAAATGAAAAAGGTGAATGAGAAGCGGAATCAGCAAAACCGCAAGGGCAAACAAAAATTGAGGATACACCCACTTCATGCCGCTAAGTTAATGAAAAGAGACGTTTTTGAACCTGTCGAAAAAGGCTATTTATGAACACTTTTTGAAAGTTTTAGACCTTCTTTCCGCCTTAATTCCGCTCAAAAACTCAAAATTTCTCAAATGCACCGAGACCAAAAAGTGCAAAATCGTATTTACATGGATCTTTTGAATCTAACTGATCCAAATGCGCATGGATTTCCTCCAATGCTTTCCAATCGTTTTGCGTGCGATTCAACAAACCCAATTTTCGCGCAACATTACCGGTGTGAACATCCAGTGGAATCCGCAATTCAGACAAACTGATGGAATTCCAAAGTCCAAAATCAACTCCCTTACCAGCAGGGCGAACCATCCAGCGCAAAAACATATTCAGGCGTTTCGCACTGGATCCTTTTAATGGATTTGCCACGTGTTTTTGTGTGCGATCCGGAAATGGTTCTTGTGTAAAGTGCTCGCGAAACTTGACAATACGGAGAAATGCAGTAGGAGCGGGGTGATTGACCTCAAAAGCCTGTTCCAAACCACCCAATTCGCGATAGATTCGCTGCAATGAAACGAAAAATGCATTGAGATCCTCTCCATTAAACGTGCGATGAACAAAAGTCAATGGTCGCTCGGTATACTTCTGAACGAACTCAAAAGGCTTGTGGTCCATGAGTTCCAGCAAACGTTCACCACTTTTAATGATCGAAGTGCGATTTCCCCAAGCGATCGAAGCCATCAGGAAAGCAACGATTTCAATATCTTCTTTTTTTGAATAGCGATGGGGGAGCTGTATAGGGTCAGTATTCAGAAAATCAGGATGTTCGTATCGTTCAGCACGTTCATCGAGGAACGATTTCAAATCAGAAATATCCATCGATCAGATCAATTTTCCATCTGCCATAACGATCGAACGATCTGCCATTTTAGCCAAGTCTTGATTGTGTGTGACAATCACAAAGGTATGTCCAAATTCTTCGCGCAATTGAAAAAATAATTCGTGCAATTCCGCCGCGTTTTTAGAGTCCAAATTTCCGGATGGCTCATCAGCGAAAATGATCTGTGGTTGATTCATTAGTGCGCGTGCAACTGCTACACGCTGTTGTTCACCACCGGAAAGCGCTTGCGGTTGATGCAGCATCCGTTCTTTCAAGCCCAGTTTCTCCAGAAGAAATGCCGCACGCGGTTGTGCTTCATTTTTCGTTTTCCCTCCGATAAAAGCAGGCATCATGACATTTTCAAGCGCCGTAAACTCGGGAAGCAATTGATGAAATTGAAAGACAAAGCCGATCTTCGTATTGCGAAATTCGGCTAAGCCATTCGGAGTCAATGTGAATGGGTTGACATCATCCATTAAAACGGTACCGCTATCCGGACGATCCAAAGTTCCTAATAATTGCAACAAGGTCGTTTTACCTGCACCCGATGAACCAACGATCGAAACAATTTCGCTTTGTTGAATAACCAGATCAATGCCTTTTAGCACCTGCAATTCTCCATAGGATTTGGTCAGACCTTTAGCAATCAGCATTATTTATCGAGTTTTAGCGAGTGACCCAATTTATCCACCTTTGTTTGCAAGTAGCGTTCATTGTGTACATTTCGTCCAACCTCAATTGGTACATTTTCAACGATCTCCATGCCATAACCGATCAAACCAGAGCGTTTACGTGGATTATTCGACATCAAGCGAATCTTCTTCACACCCAGATCGTGTAAGATCTGTGCGCCGATCCCGTATTCGCGTTGATCACCTTGAAAACCAAGTTTTTGATTTGCCTCAACAGTATCGTACCCTTCTTCCTGCAATTTGTATGCGCGTAATTTATTCAGAAGTCCGATTCCACGACCTTCTTGGTTCAAATAGAGGATTACACCTTTTCCTTCTTCTTCGATCTTGCGCATGGCAAACTCCAGTTGCGGACCGCAATCACAACGACAAGACCCAAAAATATCTCCGGTCATACACGAGGAATGTACACGAACCAAAACAGGCTCATTCAAATCCCACGTACCTTTTACCAAGGCCAAATGTTCCTGTCCAGTCGAGTTAACGGTATACGCTACCAAATCAAAATTACCAACCCGTGTTGGCATATCTACTTTTACTTCTCGTGTAATGAGCGATTCGTGTTTCATTCTATAAGCAATTAAATCTGCTATAGAAACAATCTTTAAGTCAAATCGTTCAGCGATCTTGAATAATTCGGGCAAACGTGACATGGTTCCATCTTCATTCAAGATCTCACAGATCACACCTGCTGATTCAAAGCCAGCCAGTCGCGACAGATCCGTTGCCGCTTCTGTATGTCCGGCACGACGTAGAACTCCTTCTTTACGAGCACGCAAGGGAAAAATGTGACCTGGCTTACCTAATTCTTCCGGCTTGGTGTTCGGATCGACCAATGCCAGGATCGTTTTAGAACGATCGCTCGCTGAAATACCGGTCGTACAACCATGCCCGATCAAATCGATAGAAATCGTAAACGGTGTTTCGTAGGTCGCTGAATTTTGTTGCACCATCATCTCCAACCCCAGTTCATCGCAACGATCTTCATCCAGCGGTGCACAGATCAAACCGCGTCCATGTGTTGCCATGAAATTGATCACTTCTGGCGTGGCATTGCGCGCAGCAGTTAAGAAGTCGCCTTCATTCTCACGGTCTTCGTCATCTACAACAATGATCACTTTACCCGCCTGAATATCGGCAATGGCTTCTTCGATGGTATTCAACTTACTTGACATCTTATTT
>CAYRVL010000022.1:36252-40947 GCA_964427665.1 uncultured Fluviicola sp.
CTGAATATCGGCAATGGCTTCTTCGATGGTATTCAACTTACTTGACATCTTATTTACTTAGAGTTACAAAGGTAACCCTAATCACCCGAAAAATGTTCAGTGAGCCGCAATCTTTTTGAATGGGAAACGCATTTCGTTGGGGTCGCCTTCAAAATTATTCACCCAAACAGACATGCTGGATCCTTTTGGTTGAACATAAATGATTTGCTTTGGGAAATCATTATTGTTATTCACGAAGAGTAAGGTGTCGTTCAGCCAATTTTCACAGCGAAACTGCATGTTTTTTTTGGCTGTTTTAATGTGATACACCAAACAGTGACCGTCGTGAAATAGCTTCCCCCTTTCATATTCTTTCATGCCCTTGTCGTCCCAAATAGTTAGCGCTTCTAAGCAATTGTTCTTGAGTTTCCATTCTTCTGTGATTATAAAACCATCGTAGTTGGTTTTCCATTTACCAAGCAACCATTTGGGTAATCGATCATCTTTATTGCAGGAGACTAAGAGGAGGAGGCATGCGCAGAACGCAATAAGTGAATTAGTAGTTGATTTTGTTTTGTCCATGAGTAGTTTTCTTCAACAAAGCGCCGTCCATCAGACGCTAGTTGATTGAAATTACGCTTTTTTTGAAAGAAATCAATACAAATTTCGACGAATTCGTTGGAATTTTCTGCCAACAGGATGTTTTTACCACCAATTCCGCCAAGCGCATTGTTTGCCAAACGCGTGGTAACACAAGGCAAACCACTCGCCATCGCTTCCAACAACTTGTTTTGCAGTCCCGTACCAATAAACATCGGTGCAACGAACAGACGTGATCGTTGATAACTAACACGGATATCATCCACCCATCCACTAACTTCAACACTATCATTTGCTAATTCCTGGACACGAGGCGTTGGATTGGCACCTGATAATAAAAGATTGACGCGTAAACCGCGTTGATGCAATTCCGGTAACAAGACCTCCGCTAAAAACACAGCCGCCTCAATGTTCGGAGCATAACTGAAATTTCCGGTAAAAACGATGTCTTTATCCTTTGTGCAATTCAAGGATTCAAAAAAAACACTATCCACACCGTTTGGAATGATCCGAACTTGATCCTTTTTGGGATGCAGGAGCAAATTCCGGTCTTGTGAAGAAATGATCGTTTTATATTCAAAATAATCAAATACACTGCGCTCATATTGGGCCAATCGCCGGCTTTCTTTCTTATAGAACCAACGTTTGTACCAAGGTTCCGTTTCAATGCGACGTTCCATACCTTTACTCAAGGTATCCATGTAGTCAATAGTTTTCGGACAGAAATGATAATTTTTAACATATTCTGCCACGCGCACTAACTGACAGTAAATATGTTCCGGTTTTAATTCTTCAAGCAACTTTTGAACTTTTCGTGCATGTGTCATTCTGTAGAAATACTGCACTTGAAAAGGTCGATTTGAAAACACAGACCGCATGAGTTCAACCAACAAACCACCCTTGGTCAAACGCAAAAGATGAATGGATTCACATAGCGGAGAAATTTTATCGTAAGCCGCTTGATCAGGCTCTTTTTCCGTGCAACACACCAAGGTGATGGCAAATTCGGAGGACAGATCTTTCAATTGATGGTACGCCCGTAATTTATCTCCTTTTTCCAGTGGATATGGAAAACGAGATAAAATAACCAACAATGAGGGTTTAGTTGCCAAGTCGTTCCGAAATTAACGCAGTTACCGCTTCAAAGCTATGATATTTACGCATGTAAGCACGCCCCTTTGTACTTAATTCTTCACGGAGCACTGTTGATCCCGCCAGTCTTTTTATTGCCATACGGAATTCTTCCGGACTTTCAGCAAGCAATATTCCCGATTCAGCTGTGTCAATACCTAAGGCTCCAAGTGGAGAAGTGATACACGGCACTCCAGCGGCCAAAGCTTCTAAAAGTTTGACCCGTACGCCACTTCCCGAACGGATAGGCGCCACCAAAATACCGGATTGCTGCATGAATGCTGTTACATCAGGTACGCGACCACAATTCTCAATAAAATCGGGTAATTGTAATTGTTCAGATCGACTGCCTGCAATTTTCAAAGGAGGAAGATCCGTTGAAGAACCCCATACTTCATGGACTAAGAATGCCACAGCTTCCGTATTGGGCAACCAATTCATAGATCCCAGAAAAAATGCTCCTTGAACTGAAAGATCGGGATCCGATTGTACCTCAGAAACAACAACAGGAATGTGAAAAATGGGGGTTTTAACACCTAACTTCAACAAAGAATTGCAATCCTCAGAAGTCATGGACCAAATTTCGTCCGCCGCAGACAGAATACGTAATTCTTCGCGCGCCATGCTATTGCTCAACTGCTGTAAATAGCTTTTTTTTATCCCTTTACGTTGTTCTTGAGCCAACCCACGCCAAATCTCGTGCTCCACATTGTGCGTACGGATGATAACACGCACATGCTTAGGAAGCGACAGATCAAGCAGACAAGCCGCAGCAAACAAACCGTCAAAAATGATCAGTTCTATTCCAGTTTGTACTTTTTCCTGAATGGACTCCACGATCTCCTTATTTCGGAATCGATCCAGATTGTAATTCTTGCGACGCAACAGTGCAGAGAAGGCTCCAAAAGGTCGAATTCTTGTGTCAATTTTTAAAACCTCTACCTGTCGAAAATAAGTCGAAAATTCTTTTTCAGCTGATGAACTCCATGGATGTTTATGTGTCTCGAATAACAACGCATTCAGGTGATTTCCCGATGCATGTAAACTTTTTATTAATTCATACATGGCATAACAACCACCATCCAAAACAGGAAACGGGATCTTTGGAGCTACGTACAGGATTTTCATCGCTTTCGGCCAAAAGTTAGGATCAAACGCCACAATTTTCGGTCACTTACTCGTAAATCATTTGCAGCAGCCATCATCAATACAAAAGCGATCGGTGCGAGAACAACGGTAGGCATCCACATTCCCCAAAAGGGAGAAAGTGTCCGAGTATTTGCTAAGTTTTCACCTATGGAGAACAAAACAAAATAGATCATGAACAACAGAGCCGCAATCACAACAGGGGCACCAAATCCGCCTTTTCGGACAATTGCACCCAATGGCGCTCCTACAAAAAACAAAATGATGATTGTTGCTGATAACGCTATCTTGCGATGAAATTCGATCAGGTATTTCGTGGTTTTTTCCCGTAAAACCTCTGTATTCATGCGTTGACCCTCCAGATTTTGCTTCATGTTTCGCAAAGCAACCAAAGCGGTTTGGATAGCCTCGATGCGTTCTTGTTTTGAAAACGAATCGATTGTCAACGTGCGATCGGGGATAGCCTGTAACGCATCGATCATTGGGTTCTTGGACTGATTGTTTGTTACACTGTATGTTTCGCTTAAAAAAAACGGACGTTCATTTTTACGCTGAAGTTTAAAATTCTTGAAGGATTCATCTGCCTCTTTTTGTGTAGCTATCATGGCATCTTCCAGCTGAAAAACATTGAGCATTTCGTATTCATCTTTAAATAGATCTTCGTCCGAGCGATTCAAATTGAATCCCATCAGATCCATTTTGTACGTTGCATAGTCAAACGTCGTGAAACGAGCAGGACGAAAATCGCCTCCACCATTGAATGCTTTACCATCGGGCTGAAATAGGGGAGCCTGTGCATTCATTTCTTCGTACACTTTTCCACCTTTTAATTTGAACAGCAAATAATCTCCGCGTTCACTTTTGTAAACCGTTCCTGAATCTGCTTTGATCGTTTTAATGATGTGAGGTTCCGTGTAATCATGGATCGTTACCCCAGAAAAACTCTGATCATTGCCATTTTCCACTTTGATCGCATACCCGTCGATCTCTTTGGAATAAGAACCAGGCGTTAGCAGCATAGACACTTTCGTTTCTTGAATGTCAAAAATGAGTGAATGCCACTTCAAATTCGCTACTGGAATGACATAATTAGAAAAGTAAAATGTGCCTAAGGCGATCATGGAAACAACAAAGATCAAAGGGCGCATGATGCGCAGCAAACTCAATCCTGAAGACTTTAATGCTGTAAGCTCATTGTTCTCTGCTAAATTCCCAAAGGTCATGATCGAACTCAAGAGTATTGCAAGCGGCAAGGCGAGTGGAATAAGCGAAGCTGAGACGTAGAACATCAGTTCTGAGATCACGCCTACGGTGAGACCTTTTCCCATCAGATCGTCAATGTATTTCCAAGTAAACTGCATGATCAGCATAAACATGGAAATAGCAAAGGTTACCACGAAGGGTCCCCAAAACGATTTGATACTAAAAAGCGTGAGTTTTTTCAAAACGCGACGAATCTTTTTCAAAGATAGCAAACGTAACGGAATGCGGGAAATTGGAGATTTGAAAATGAAAAATGGAAAAGGAGGAAAAATGAGGATTGGGTAACGAAAAGAATCTGAAATCAATTTTTGAGAATTAAATTCAACTGAGCATCACTAAGCGCCGTCGAATTTTGGTGACCAATAGAATTAAAAACAGTACTGTTAACCCCATTTTTTTTCTGATTATTTTTCAATCTCCACAGATTTATGACTTGATCCTATAACTTTAATTCAAGACTCTGTTCAAGACTCTGTTCACAAAAAAAGGGCTTCTCATTTCTGAAAAGCCCTTTTTTACTGGTAGCGAGACCGAGAGTTGAACTCGGGACCTCAGGGTTATGAATCCTGCGCTCTA
>CAYRVL010000023.1:0-2373 GCA_964427665.1 uncultured Fluviicola sp.
CTGTTGCGGTTTTTTATCGCCCTAAAACATCAATCTTTATGAGTCAATTTTAACTTCTTTGATCAGTCAAGGATTAGAGTTCATCTCGTTACAAATTAGTTTTCAGAAATTTAACGTCACAGTCGAAAATAGCGTTTATTTTTGCACCGGAAAAAACGAACACATGGCAGCAGGCCTGATTGATATTTTTGCAGAAGAGTTCGAACACTTGATCAAGGAGTTTGAATTGCCGTTGCAGAATCAAATCTTGACCTTTTCCCTGTTACTGTTTATCATTTTACTATCTCCGATCATTCTGCGCCGAGTTAAAATTCCTGCCCTGATCGGTTTGATCATCGCCGGAGTGATCATCGGTCCACATGGATTCAACATGATCTCCGAAACCAATATGAAGGAAGGTTTCATGGCCATGTTCTCAAAGATCGGCTTATTGTACATCATGTTCATGGCTGGACTGGAGCTCGACATGCATGAATTCAGACGGCATAGAAATCGATCCATTGCCTTCGGGATCTTTACGTTCATCATTCCGCTTTCCCTTGGTTACCCACTTTGTAAGCATGTTTTGGGACTGAACGATATGGCAAGTTTGCTCACAGCAAGTATGTTTTCCACGCACACCTTGGTTGCCTATCCAATCGTTACGAAATATGGGATTTCGAAGATTCAATCTGTGGCGATTGCGATTGGAGGAACTATCCTCACAGATACGGCCGTTTTGATTATCCTTTCCGTGATTTCCGGTTCTGATGGCGGAGAGATCAATACTAACGTCCTGTTGCAATTACTGATCACTTTATCGATCTTCAGTTTGATCATGTTTTGGGCAATCCCGAAATTGTCCCGCTGGTTCTTTAGTAAGTTGGAATCAGAGAAATCCTCCCAATACATTTACGTCCTATCCGTGCTTTTCTTTGCCGCATTCTTGGCTGAAGCTGCGGGAATTGAAGCGATTATCGGTGCGTTTGTTGCCGGCTTGGTATTGAATCGATTGATCCCGCACAATTCTACATTGATGAACCGCATTGAGTTTATCGGGAGCGCCCTGTTCATTCCATTCTTCCTGATCTACATTGGAATGGTCGTGAACCTTACAAAACTTGCGAACGATTGGTGGGCTTGGGCCATTGCAGGAATATTGACAGGTTTTGCATTACTTTCTAAATTTCTTGCGGCTTGGACAACGCAGCTGGTTTTCCGCATGAAATCCGTTGATCGCAAGATCATTTTTGGATTGAGCGCAGCACATGCGGCTGCAACTTTAGCGATCATTAAAGTAGGATTTGACAAAGAGATCCTGGATATTTCGATCGTGAATGGTACTGTTATCCTGATTTTGATCACCTCTTTGGTAGCTTCATTTGTTACGGAGGGCGCCAGTAAAAAAATGTTGGTAGAGCAAGCAAAAAATGAACCGATGGAGGGACCCTTGCGTCGCAGTCAGCATTTATTGGTTGCTGCCAATGAACTACAAGGAAATGAACAATTGCTGGATTTCTCCATTTTGATCACTGATAAGAAAGTCGTGAACCCAATCTCGGTAGTAAGTGTTCTGGAGAATGACCATGACGTAGAAAATCGCATTCGTAAATCACGGAAGTACATCGATGAATTTGTGAATTACTTTTCGAGCAGTGAGATGAGTATTCAGGCTACGGCAACGATCGACCACAATGTGTCCAACGGCATTGGTCGCGTAGCAAAAGAAGTCGCAGCGGATATCGTTTTGATCAACGATCAATCGAAAACGAACCTATTAAAGCGACTAATTGGAGACGACCGCGATCATTTGCTGGATTCTTGTGAAAAAACGGTATTCTTTTGTCATTTTGAACGACCTTTTGCTTCTTACAAAACCATCGCGCTGGTATGTCCGCCTATGGCTGAAGTAGAAAGCAGTTTCGGGCAGTGGTTGGAGCGAGTTTTCCGTTTAACAAAAGAATTGAATTGTGACATTGATTTGTACAGTACTAGCGAAACAAAAGACAAGGTGTTGGAGTATCGCGAATTCAGAAAATTTGGATCGATCGTGCGTCATACAGAAATCGAACATCCGGAGGAAGTCTTGGAGTCGCTAGCTGCATATAAAGATCACGTACTTGTAGTGGGTGTAATGGCTCGTTCCGGTGGAATTTCTGCTTTCCTTGGTCAGGATCTATTCGCGGGTCGTATTGAAAAAGAAGCTGCCCATCTCGACCGTATTTTCATTTATCCATCACAAGTGATCACTGAAAGCGTCTTTGGAACATACGATGATGTGAGTGCCTTGCCGCTTTCTGTTGGTGTCGAAACCATTCAACGTATTTCGAAAGAAGTAGGAGGAATTTTCAAAAAAGGAGATCCAGAGTAAAAATAAGCCAATCTTCCGCGATC
>CAYRVL010000023.1:2473-38887 GCA_964427665.1 uncultured Fluviicola sp.
GAAAAGAAGAGGTGCTCGAAACACGCACCTTTGAAAATCGGGATGCATTGGCGATTTACCCGAACCCCGTCAATCAAACCGAGGATATTTACTTACGAGACATACCTACAGGCAGCGTACATGTATTTGATCTATCAGGACTTCGGATTGCGACACTTCCTATTGAATCTGGTCGAGTTGCCTTGTCGTCCGTACATTTACAACCTGCATTATACATCATACAAGTTTCCGAAACTGGAAAAACACACCGTTTAATGATCCGATGACCAACATTCCAAAAAAAAGCGGCTTTTCGAGCCGCTTTCATTTACTTCATTCCTCCAACTTTACAACAAGCGGGTAAGGCTTCGTAGGCTTTTGGATCCGCCACTACCTCATCGGCCTGGTAACCAAGATCAGAAACGATCTTTTTGATCTCATCCAAGGTGATCTTTTTGGTATTGAACTTCACCGTTAGTTTCTTACTCGGCACATCCAATTCTGCAAACTGAACACCTTTCGTGAAATTCAATTTATCTTCCAAACGCACTTCGCAATCCCCGCATTCAGCAGAAGTTTGAATTACTACCGTTTGTGTTTTTCCTTTCTGTGCATACAATCCGGTCGCGCAGAAAAATAAGATCATCAATACTACTAACTTTTTCATCGTTCTATTTTTTACGTTTTATTTCATAACGGAAACCGGCATAAACGACCGTTCCCATAATTGGAGCCCAGACGCGCGTGGCATCAAAATTAGTTCCAAAAGGTGTAGCCGCATCTATGATGGGATTCTTTTGGGTAAAGTTGGCTAAATTTTCACCTCCCACATAGATCGCACCCCATTTAAAATTGTGTGTTACTTGTGCCAATACATTCGGGAATATACCGCTTCGTTGATCCATCAGTACCGTACCATCCGATAAATGCACATCGTGTAGACGTTGTTTGCCAAAAACAGAGATCGTGGCATCTGCCATCCAGCGTTTACTTCTGCTTTCGAAGGCAACATTCATCAAAAATCGGTGTGGCGGGATCATCACTTGCTGCTGGATCTTACCGTCGTACTCAGCCATCACCTGAAGCCATTTATAGGCCAGACGCAACGTGATCGTTTTGGTAGGCATCAAACTCAATTCAGCTTGCAAGGCGTTGCTGAACGCCGCATTCTTCTGGAACGAAAAGAAAAAGGTGTCCACACTCCGTTCGCGATCGGCAATCAACTGATTCATGAAGCGTGCATGGTAAAAATCCACCGTCAGAGAAGCCGCACGTTTCCACCATTTCAACGATCGGTAGATCGACGCACCTGAATTCCAAACTTCCTCTTGCTCTGTTCTATTCGGAAGTGCCCATGCCTTATTGGTCGCTAGTAGGTACATATTGTCAATGATCACGTTCGGTAAACGAAATGATTTTCCAGAGGTAAAACGCAGATCGGTGTATTCATCCAAGGTCACTTTCGCATGTACGCGCGGTGAAAATTGCCAGCCATAACCTTGTTGGTGGTCCGCTCGCAATCCGGCAACGACCATGAAACGAACGCCGGTATAGGTGTACTCTGCAAAAGCACCTGGAGTGATGAGTCGGCGATCCATGCGAATAGAATCCAGTGATTGATCCAGATCCTGCGCCACCAAGGATGCTCCGACCTTGTACTTGTGGATCGTAGAACCGATGATACCATCATACAAAACATTCACAAAACCGCGTTTTTCCAAACCGCGTACATCGCGAACGTGATACGTACTATTCAGATCGTGAATTTTAAACTGATAGATCACCCCGAGACTTTGGTATTTTTTCTTCGGAAATAAAAATCCGGTTTTGGCAAAAACATCCAAGTGGTTGTTTCGCGTCTGCACGTTATACGGATTGGAAATGCGGCTCAGTTGTCCTCCTTTCCGCTCGTCCATCGACACGTTTACACCAAAACGCGTTTCAAACTTCTTCCCGTTGTATTCCCAACGATTCAAAGCAGCCAAGGTCTTGCTCAGTGGCAGATCGCGAAAATTGTCCTTGTTTCGATCGTGCTCCATTTGCATTCCAGCCGCATGTACGAAAGTTCCTGTACTCCATTTCGGACCCAAGAT
Organism: uncultured Fluviicola sp.; assembly: GCA_964427665.1. Classification (GTDB taxonomy): domain Bacteria; phylum Bacteroidota; class Bacteroidia; order Flavobacteriales_D; family Crocinitomicaceae; genus Fluviicola. Next base: position 4,546 of record CAYRVL010000023.1, read on the forward strand.
CTGGCCGCCATGCACATTGATCTCGGCTCTTCCTAGATGATTGGTATAACCATTCACGAACAAGCGCTCCATGGTACTTGGTTTCTTGAATTCCACATTGATCAACCCAGCCATGGATTCGTAGCCATTCGAAACAGAACCGGTTCCTTTCGTGATCTGAATGGATTCAACCCAAGTTCCCGGAACGCTATTCATTCCAAAGGCTCCTTCTATACCGGTTAGAAACGGCACATTTTCCATTTGAAGTTGTGTGTAGACTCCATCCAACCCGAGTAATTGGATCTTTTTCGCTCCCGAAATCGCATCGGTAAGGTTCACATCAACAGTGGCACTAGTTTCAAAAGATTCAGACAAATTACAACAGGCTGCTTTTTTGAATTCCTCTTCACCCAAAGACTCCACCAGAATTGGATTCAACCGGGAGATGGTTTTACTATCCCGCTTGAATTCCACAATTACTTCCTCCAAGCTATTTGTCTCGAAGAGCAGAACTTCCATTCCGTTGAACCGGTCTTCCTTGGTCAATTGGACAGAATCCGTTTCATATCCAGCTGCAGAAACAACCATCCAAACGGGTAGTTTTTTAGGGAGGACCAGACTAAATTTTCCTTCCTCATTGGTATAAACCAGGATATTGGCTTCGCGGATCTTCAACTCCGCTTTATTGATCGGTTTCTTAGCGCCCTGGTGGATACCAAAAACGGCTCCTTCCAGCTGCGCTTGCACTTGCATACTCATGAGTATGACACATGCTACGAATAAATATTTCATGTATAATGACTTTAATAACTACAACAATGAATGCTTCATCGCATAGTTCCTAAAGGCGCCAGATACAAATAAGTGGTAAATATTGGTGAACTTTTAGCGGAGGGGCGTGCGATTGAACGATCCCCATGCTTTTTTTAATGATAGCTCGATTGTCAGCAATCAGATACGTTGTATTCGAAATCACATCCGGTAGAACGAGCTGCCATTTAACTACAAACTCTTCGAAGTACGATAAATGCAAACGAATATCGCTGATCTCATCCGCACAGCAATTTCCGTTTACTTCTTGGATTGCTGACTCTTTCTCACAGCAGGAACTTACTACCGGTTCTACCACACACGCAACTTCTTCGCAATGATCAGAAGGCGCATAAACCGAAACGATCGTTAAGTCCTGATGCAAACAGGTATGCCGATAAACTGGGACGCCGATGACACCCAATAAAACGATCAATATGCCTGCTGTTGCCAGAACTTTTTTCATAGTCAGAATCAAAAGTACGATTTTTTCAGATACCAATTCGGACCAATTTCTGAAGAACAATTAGAATGCTAAGCGCCAATTATACCTATAACCGATTGATTACCTGATACAACGATTTACAACCATCTGTTCCGGTTAAAAAGGATTCATTTGCAAAGCTCACAGCAAACTGTACCTTTGTAAATACATGAAGCAAAGTCGAAATACCGTTGCGCGCACCGCGATCTTGAAATTGATCCAAGATTCGCACGTGGCTATGTCTCAGCCGGCCATTCAGAATGCACTAAACGGACTTTGTGATCGCGTGACTATCTATCGGGTTTTGGACCGGTTAACAGACGAAGGCAAGATCCATAAGATCGTCAATGTGAACGGCGTTGTGAACTATGCATCGTGTCACACCTGCGAGACCATTCACGAGCACCAACATGAGCACGTACATTTCAGCTGCCGCGTTTGCAATGAACTTACCTGTCTCGACACCGTCATTCCTGCATTTCATTTACCGGCGGGTTTCGCCCAAGAAGAAACCTTTTTTACGGTATCCGGGATCTGTAAAAATTGTCAAAACAAATGAACGCGCATCAACAAGCCAGTAAAACAGCCTGGTTGAGTTTGATCGGCAATTTAGGAATGGCCATTGTGAAATTCCTAGTCGGCTATTTCGGGAATGCCTATGCCTTGATCGCAGATGCTATTGAATCTACCGGAGACGTGTTTGCTTCGATGCTCGTTTTACTTGGTATCAAATACGCACAAAAACCACCGGACGAAAATCACCCATATGGACATGGTAAAGTTGAACCGCTTATTACGTTCGTTGTGGTCGGTTTCTTGGTTGTTTCCGGTACCCTGATTATTATTGAAAGCATTCATAACATTCAAACCCCACACAAAGCACCGCATTCCTTCACGCTCTATTTTTTAGCAGCCATTATTTTGGTGAAAGAAGGATTTTACCGATTTGTAGATAAAAGTTCGCGTGAAACCGGATCCAGTTCGTTAAAAGCAGACGCTTGGCATCACCGATCAGATGCCATTACCTCCGCTTTTGCTTTTGTCGGGATCCTGATCGCTGTACTATTCGGCGATGCATATGCCGCCGCAGACGATTGGGCTGCTTTGTTTGCATCCGGGGTCATTTTTTTCAATGCCTATTTGATCTTCCGTCCTGCCTTGGGAGAGATCATGGATGAACATCGCTACGACGATATGATCGCTGTGATCCGCGAAATCTCCAAAGAAGTGACTGGAGTGATTCAAACTGAAAAATGCTGGGTGCGCAAATCAGGTATGCGGTTTTGGGTGGATATCCATGTGCATGTAGATGGCACCATGTCTGTACACGAAGGTCATACCATAGCCCACGCATTGAAAGAACGATTGATGCGTCAACTCCCGGAGATCGAAGATGTATTGGTACATATTGAGCCGGCAGAAGAAAGCAACATTTACTAGGATACTTTTCCTTATTTTTGTGCTATAAAAAATACACACACCATGGCACAAGTTCCAGTTACCGTATACGTAGAGATGACTCCCAATCCAAGCACCATGAAATTCGTGGCGAACAAATACCTGTTGATGACGGGAGACAGCGTAGAATTTACATCTAAAGAAGAAGCAAAAGGATACTCTCCACTTGCCGAAGAATTGTTTCAGTTTCCATTCGTGAAAAGCATTTTTATTGCCGCAAACTTCGTGACAATCGCAAAATACGACAACGTCTCTTGGGATTTCGTAGCGATGGAATTGCGCGAATTCATTAAGAATTGGTTAGCCGATGCAAAAGACGTGTTGATCATGATGCCCGCTCCAAAACCAGCTGTAACGGCAGAAAGCGAAGATCAACCCTTGAAAACATTCGAACCATCCGAATACGATGATGCGATCCGTTCACTTCTGGACGAATACGTACGCCCAGCTGTGGAAAATGACGGCGGTGCAATTGATTTCGTAGGCTTTGATGCCGGAACTGTAACCGTTGCTCTTCGCGGATCTTGTTCGGGATGTCCGTCGAGTACGGCGACTTTGAAAGGAGGAATCGAAAACTTATTGAAGCAACATTTACCGGAAGTAAAGGAAGTGGTGGCGCAGTCGCTGTAGTCCACGCTTTTTAAAGAATAGATCCGAATGCGAATTATCGTGTTCGGATTTTTTTTTGATCCTTTTATGGAAAACGACGCGCGTTAACATCTCAAGTGAAATCTAAAAAACAAAACACATGAGATCAATCTTCTTTTTTGCCAGTATGTTGTTCGGAGCAACAACATTTGCACAGGTCACCAGCGGCGATATCATCGGTACATTCATGACCAAAGACAAAACCGAAGGCATTCCGATGGCAGCTGTTTACACACAACGCGGCGAAGCCTTTTTCAGAGCAATGACGGATGAAGATGGCCGTTTTCGCATTTCAGGATTGCCCGCAGGCGACTACAAAGTATTCTTTGTTTACCAAGGCGACACCATTCCTGCTCCACGTCCGGTTGAAGTAGTTCCGGATGGTTTCGGAGATGTTGGAATCGTTTTGAACGACAAGCAATTTGGAGTCATTGAAGTTTACGCGGATCAATTGAAGTTATCCAAAGGCGTTGCGCCGGATATCAAGTTATCTAAAAAAGACATCAAGTTCCGTCCCGATAAATTCGACGCCAAATCCATGATCGCATCCATGACCACCGACGTGCGCAAAACAGATGATGGTTCCTTGGTATTTCGCGGAGCACGCAAAGGCGATTTGATCTCTTACATCGACGGGGTAAAAATGGTCGACGTACAGAATGTTCCGAGTTCCGCATTAGGATACATCATGGTGTATTCCGGAGCAATTCCAGCAAAATATGGCGACACTACCGGTGGTGTAGTGGTAATGGAAACCGTGAGTTACTTCGACTTATTGCGCGAGTGGGAAGCTCGAAAATAAGCAACAATAAAAAACAAAGGCTGTCCGTTGGACAGCCTTTTCTTATTTCGCGAAAAAACTGGGGCTGGATTCCTCCATTGGCGCCATGTATTTTTTCAAATTCTGCTCATCCTGCTGATTCAAGATCATTAACATATTGTCCGACTCCACCACAATGTAATTTTCAAGTCCTTGGATCAATGCTAATTTATCATTTGGCAGGTTCACAATACAATTTTCTGAATTGATCATGTGCACGTTCTCCCCGATAACGGCATTTCCGTTGTAATCTTTTTCCAAATGAGTATACAAACTACCCCAAGTTCCCAGATCGGACCAATCGAAAGTGGCGAGAACCACATCCACATTTTTGGCGTTTTCCATCACCGCAAAGTCGATCGAGATATCTTCACATGCTTCGAAACACGCATTTACATATTCCTGTTCTGCTTGCGTATTGTAACAAGCTGCTTTTGACATGAACAACTGGTGCAATTCCGGTTTGAATTTTTCCAACGCATTTAGGATCGTTGAAGATTTCCAGATAAAGATCCCGGAATTCCAGTAGTAATTGCCACTTTTCAGGAAGATCTCCGCCAATTCGCGATTGGGTTTTTCCGTGAAATGTTTGACATCTTTAACTTGACCCGGAAGAATATCACCATCCTCAATAAATTCGATATAACCGTAGCCGGTATCAGGACGGGTTGGCTTGATCCCCAAAGTTACCAAACGCTCGCCACTACTTGCTGCACGAATAGCTGTTTGCACATCTTCGGTGAATTTTTCTTCTTTCAAGATCAAATGATCGGAAGGCGCCACCACCAAAGTCGCATTTGGATTTAAAGCATGGATCTTCGCCGCAGCGTAAGTGATACAGGGTGCTGTGTTTTTTCGTTGCGGTTCCGTTAGCACTTGACCGGCGGACAATTCCGGCAATTGCTGCAATACCAGATCCTTATACATGGCATTGGTAACAATGTAAATATTCTCAGACGGTGCGATATGTAACATCCGTTCGAAAGTCATGCGCAAAAGCGACTTACCAATTCCAAGTACGTCTAAAAATTGTTTGGGGCGTTTCACGGTTGACATCGGCCAAAAACGACTGCCGATACCCCCGGCCATGATCACGCAATAATTATTCTCCATGTGATTGTAATTGTACAGTTGCAAGGGCATGCACCAAAAATGAACGTCGGGTAGCGATCTCTTCACACAAAAACCGTGTTCTACGCAATTCGCCCTTTCGGAATACTTTTCCTTGCAAGACAAAAGTAGCATTTTTCGGCAACTCTTCCAGCGTTAACTCATGTGATTCGCGCTCATCGAATTGGCGTAAAACTCGCGACAACTGGGTATCTGAGCAACTGGATGCTTTCGTATTGGTGAGACTTTTCATTAAAGCAGACTCGATCACTTTAGGTAGCAAACCTGTTTGAATAGCTGGCCACAGACGGTGTCGGAAACACTGCTTCCATTCTTCGCCGTGGGGTTTCACCGATCTTCCGTATTTCAAATACGTTTCCAAATGGGCAAATTCGTGCAAGGTCGTAATCAAAAATGCGTACTTATTCAAATTTCCGTTCACGGTAATGCGGTGGTGTTTCTCATCTCCGATCGGTGGCCGGTAATCTCCCAATTTGGTTGAACGGGGATTGGTGATCGCAAAACGAACCGGATAACGCAGCAAGAGATCTGCCACCATGGCTTCAAATCCATCGGGCAAATAGGCTTTCAATTGTGCTTCAAGTCGGTGTTTGCGTTCCATTTGTTCCTTACAAAGATAGGAGGTCTGTTCACAAGGCGCTTTATAAGCAGGTTCAAGTTGTAAAACCGCAGACGTTGAAAACCGCCTTGACATTGAACAACTGAATATTTCTATTAACTTTATCCCGTCATGAATGTATTGAATAACATCGGCAAATATGTCATCATGCTGACGATCGTCTTTTCCAAGCCGGAAAAATGGCGCATTTTCAGACGGAGATTGTTTGAAGAGATCGAATTTATCGGTATCAAATCGATTCCGATCGTTGCCCTGATGTCGGCCTTCATGGGTGGTGTAATTTCCTTGCAAACCGCCTCGAATATGGATTCGCCTTGGCTTCCGCAATACACCATCGGTTACATTACCCGTTCCAGTACGATCTTGGAATTTTCTCCAACAATCATTTCATTGATCCTTGCCGGCAAAGTAGGGTCAAACATTGCTTCGGAGATCGGAACCATGCGTGTAACAGAACAAATCGATGCTTTGGAGATCATGGGAGTAAACTCACTGAGTTATTTGGTTCTTCCAAAAATCATTGCAGCCATGCTTTTCTTCCCGGTGCTGATCATTTTTTCTATCGGTTTGAGTCTGATCGGAGGATGGCTAACGCTAACGATGTCGGATTTGGCATCAACAGATACCTACGTGTACGGAATACGTTCCTTCTACACGGATCTTGAAATTCGATATGCATTGACAAAATCTGTGGCCTTTGCATTCCTGATTACGTCTATCTCTTCGTTCTACGGATACTATACAAAAGGTGGCGCCTTGGATGTTGGACGTTCATCGACCCAATCGGTGGTTAGTGCCAGCATCGCTATTTTGATTGCCAACTTATTGTTAACTCAAATGATCTTGTTGTAATGATCCAGGTTCAAAACGTCAATAAGGCATTTGGAGACAATCAGGTTCTTGACAACATCTCCGCATCTTTCGAAAAAGGAAGAGTGAACATGATTATTGGAGCGTCCGGACAAGGCAAATCTGTGCTGGCCAAATGTATTGTTGGTCTGCATGAAGTAGACAGCGGTCAGATCTTATACGATGGTCGTGATTTCTGCCATATGGACCGATTAGAGCGCAAGGCAATTCGACAAGAGATCGGGATGTTATTTCAAGGTTCTGCGCTTTTCGATTCCTTGACGGTAGAAGAAAATATCATGTTTCCTTTGTCCATGTTTACCAAAATGTCGAAAGCAGAGATGCTTGACCGAGCCAATTTTTGTTTAGAACGTGTGAATCTGGCAGGCAGAAACAAGTTATTTCCTTCGGAATGTTCTGGTGGAATGCAGAAACGCATAGCGATTGCTCGTGCCATTGCCATGAACCCGAAGTATTTGTTTTGTGATGAACCAAACTCAGGCTTGGATCCGAAAACGGCTATAGTGATCGATAACTTGATCCGGGAAATCACCTATGAATACAACATCACGACGATCGTAATTTCACACGATATGAACTCTGTGATCGAGATCGGTGATAATATAGTTTTCATTTATAAAGGTCAAAACTGGTGGCAAGGAGATCGAGATAGCATTATTACAACGGAAAACAAAGAGATCAACGATTTCGTCTATGCCTCCGAATTCATGAAAGAGATCAAAGAATCCTTGAAAAAACGCTGATCTTTTTTTTGAATTTCATACCCTTCTAAGACCCATGCTAACTAACCGGCTTTCAGTAGTAAATATAAAGCAACACCGGTTTTGTAGCATTTCGCACATAGCCATCTAAGGTCTCAAAAAATCGTTCACTTACCATCGGACAGCCCAAACTGTTGCAGATTGGATAATCCTGTTGCTCATCCGGAACACAGCTATAACGGTGCAACACAACTGCTCGCTCATAGGCTTTATTATTCGATGATTCCAGTCCATGTAAACGATACGACCTCCCAAAATTCCCCGTGTATGCCGCCCCGATCTTGTAAAACCCAAGGGAGGTCATGTAGGAATTGGGCGTATTGCTAAATTGTAAGGAATCTGTTCCGGTCAGTTCCGATCCAGAACCGTGAGCAACCAAACCGCGTTCCAAGATCCGGTTATTTTTGAGGTCGACAATAAAAAACCGATAGGTCCCCGAATTTCGTTTCATATCGATCATAAACGCATAATCTGGATGATAAAGAGGTGTTTTTTTCAAGAAATCACGAACCTTTTTCAGCGAATTCGGAAAAACCTCAAGCATCCTCAAGGAATCTGCAGAAATCACACTTACTGTATCCGGACCAGCTGCACTACCGGCTTCGGCGGACTGTCCTTTCACCGTGCAAGAAAACAAAAGAGGCAGAACAACAAAAAGCAAACGCATGTAATAGATCATTGGGAAAGCATACCGTTTCATTGAAAAAAAGTTCATTTCGGATTCATACCAGGATTACCAACCGTTCTCAACCAGACGTCAAGTTCTTCATTCGTAATTCGATCGTTCGGTCAAAAACGGCAGTATCCTGACAAAATCGCCTTTGAACAAAACACAACACCACCCAGGATAGGTTTGCATTCCATTCATGGAAATAAGGAAAACGATTCGTACCACGCATAAGTCGCTGCGATTTGTTTGGTTACATACTATCCGATATTCCAAACTTCTTCATTTAGTTCGAATTTTTGGTATCGTATTTGTTAAAGGCTTGTTAAAACTAAGGATCATGAAACACATCACACTTTTTCTATTGCTTTTACCATTGGGGATATTCGCTCAAACGAAATGGCAAGTTGGTCTGTTTACTCCTATTGAAATCCCGAACAAATCTTTAATGCCAAAAATGAATACCGTTGGCGGTTTCGGACTTCAATTTGCATACCAACCGATCTCTCACATTCCGGTAGCACTGGAATTTAAGAGCAATTTTGGTTCGTATTATTCGAAAACCATGGAGCAAACGTACTATTTTGATGATTACTCTTCCACCACGACGGATGTATCCTATACCTCCGGATTCAATCAGATGAAATTGGGCGCTAAAATTCAGATCGGGACAGATTTCAATCGCATTCGTGGATTTATTACACCCCAGATCGGAACAGGCGTGATGCGCACGAAGATCCGAATTGCTGATCCCTTGGATGAAGACGATTGCCAGCCATTGGCAAATGAAACTCAACACAAATATCGTGGATATACCTACGGGTTGGAAGTAGGCGGAGAAATTGATCTGAGTTTGTTGATTCCCAAGATTGCAACTGAAAACAGACACTATGTGTATATCTCCGGCTCATTAGTCAATGGATTCTCGAAGTTCGAATACGTCAATGCACGACACATGCAAGATCACAACCACGGCCCACTGCCAGAAGGAGGTGCGGAAATGACAACAACGGATGGTGAAGGACGCCCCATTACAGCTACGTTCATTAACGTGACTACGAATAATTTACACGATCATAAAATAGCCGAGGTTTATAACACGGCTTTACAATACTGGGGAATTCGGATCGGATACGTGATCCACTTCTAACCGCGAAGCTTGCGAATGATAGATGTTGTAGAGAAACCGTCGACCAAGTTGACGGTTTTTACTATTCCGCCATGTAACAAAACCTCGTCCCTTCCAACGATGTAGGTCTTTTTGGTCGGATCCGTTTCTTCCGGATCATAATCACCTCCTTTCACCAAGACGTCTGGCTGCAATAACTGAACGATTTTCTGCGGTGTATCTTCCTCAAAAAGCACCACGCCATCCACGAATGCCAATGCCGCTAGAACGAGTGCACGCGCCTGTTCCGGATTGACTGGTCGTTCCTCCCCTTTTCCTTGTCGTTTTACCGATGCATCCGTATTGAGTCCGATAACCAACTTGCTTCCAAACTCAGCTGCTTTTGCCAAATAGGTTACGTGTCCAACGTGCAGAATATCAAAACAGCCATTGGTAAAAACCACCTTTTCACCAGCCATTTGCCATTTCTCCACCTGGCGCGCCATTTCTTGCAAACCACGGATCTTATTGCTCACTGCTTCGAACTTGCTCATCTTTACGGAAATTATTGGGTAAAAGTAGGAAAGAAAGCACACCTAAGATGATGATCAAAAAAGTTTGAGTGGTCCAGATGATCATTCCCAAGGCATAACCAACCCCCTTGGCTTCTTCACCGTATTGCGGACCCAGATAAAATTCAATCACCAGTCCCACCAACAGCGGAAAAACACCTAATCCGCCATTTGTCAACGTAATTCCAACAGAGCCGGCAACAAACGCTAACAAGATTCCATCGAAAGGAACTTCGGTCGTAGGTTTTAACGCCAAAAAAGGTAAAGCAAAATACACGACATACAAGGTCCAAATAACAACGGTATGAAGCGCAAACAGATACCATTTTCGCGCTGTAAAGATGGAAAACAATCCGGCTAAAAGTCCCTGAATAAAATCAAGCACTTTCTTTCGAAAGGAGGGCAAAACAACCAGTGCGAGTAAAACAAAAAGGCCAAGACCGGAAATGATCCACATGAATAGAGAACTGTCGGATTGTCCACCTCCAAAAGCTTGTTCGATACGCGCTTTCATTTCCCAAAAATCTGACGCTGTGAGTGAAGCAGTTAGTATAGTGATCGCCAACAGAAAACAGAGATCCACCACCCGTTCGGCCACGATTGTTCCAAAAGACCTGGCAAAAGGCACCCCATCCGAACGAAATAACATCGCCGCACGCGAGGCTTCACCTGCACGTGGGATCGTTAGATTGATCAAATAACCGATCATCATGGCGTGGTAGCGATGCCAAAAAGATGTTTGATAACCTAGCGGTTCCAAAGTAAACTTCCAGCGATAGGCGCGCGAGAACAACGCTAAAACAGAAAGAAGAAGTGATAAGACGATCCAAAAATAGTTTGCGTCACCGATAGCAGTGAAAAAAGCCTCTTTCACCTTGGGTTCCATAGATTGGAACAGGTAAATAACTAGGTAGATCCCCAATCCGACAGGAAGCAGATACTTCAGTAGGAAGGAAACCGCTTTTTTCATGCGTTAAACGATACGATTGGAAGTCTCGTCCGGAAAAACCAACGACGGTTTGAAATGCTTGGCTTCCTCCATAGACATGTATCCATATCCAATGATGATGATCATATCGCCAACAGCTACTTTACGCGCAGCAGGACCATTGAGACAGATCGTGCCAGAATCGCGCTCGCCGGTGATCACATACGTTTCCAAGCGCTCACCATTGTTGATGTTTACAACTTGAACACGCTCACCTTCCACTAAATTAGAGGCTTCCATCAAAGCTTCGTCGATCGTGATACTCCCTACATAATTCAATTCTGCTTGGGTAACACGTACTCGGTGTATTTTGGATTTGACTACTTGAATCAGCATGTGACGACAATAAAGTGCGACAAAGTTAGCCTAAAAAAAAGAAGATACAGGCCAAGAGTTAGAATTATTTCTGCGCAACCAAAGTCATGTTATCTATTAGCCGCACATCACCGCAGAAACAGGCGATACAAATAGTTGCACCTTCCACCCATTCATCCAAAAGTTCTTCCAGCGTATCCGGATGTACGATCTGTAAATACTCTAGCTTTAAAAGTCCATGGTTGAAAAATTCGACAGCCATTTTTTGCGCTGTGCTCGGCGAATGATCGGGATAAAGCGATTGGGCATACACCATGGTTCGATAGATATGCAACGCATCCATCTTTTCTTGGTCATTCAAACGCATGTTTCGACTGCTCAACGCCAAACCATCTGCAGAACGTGCCGTTGGGCAAGTAACGATCTCATAAGGAAGGTTCAAATAGCGAACCATATGTTGAATCACCGCGACTTGTTGAAAATCCTTCAATCCGAAGAACGCTTTGTGCGGCTGAACAAGTTCGAACAAACGATAAACGATCTGTACAACCCCGTTGAAATGTCCGGGACGAAAAGCGCCCTCCATCAAACGGTCCAATTTTCCCAGCGGAACCTCAGGCGCTTCCCAATTTGCGGGATACATTTCATCTACTGCAGGGAAAAACACACAATCGCAGGCATTTTCGCTGAGTAACGCAATATCATTTTCAGGAGTCCGCGGGTATTTCCTAAGATCTTCGGGATTATTGAATTGGGTTGGATTGACAAAAATGGAAACAACCACTACATCCGAAGAAGCTTTAGCCTGTTGTACCAACCGCATATGTCCCTCATGCAAAGCGCCCATGGTGGGCACAAAACCTACAGATCTTCCTTCCGATTTTTGCGGGTTCAAATAATCATTCAATTCCGCAATTGAGTGGACAATTTTCACGTTTAACGAAATGTTGTAAAACTAAAGCCGGCAAATCTAGCCGATTTAATTGAAGTATGACGCTTTTTTTCGTACTTTTGCAGCTAATAATCCAAAATCCCCACTACGAATTCTATGGAAAAGAAAAGAATTCTTTTTGTTTCGCAGGAAATTTTCCCCTTCCTTCCGAAATCAGAAATCTCGAATAATGCCAGAAGACTACCGCAAGCAACGCAGGAAAACGGCAAAGAAATTCGTGTATTCACCCCGCGTTTCGGGTGTATCAACGAGCGTCGTCACCAACTGCATGAGGTTATTCGTTTGTCCGGGATGAACATTATTATTGACGACCACGATCATCCATTGATCATCAAGGTGGCGTCCATTCCTGCAGCACGTATTCAAGTATACTTCATTGATAATGATGAATATTTCAAGCGTAAGTGTAACGTAACTGATGAAAGCGGTGCGGATTTCACAGACAACGATGAACGTTCCATGTTCTTCTGTCGTGGTGTCTTAGAGACCGTGAAAAAATTAGGCTGGAAACCGGACGTGATCCATTGTCATGGTTGGATGGCTTCATTGATGCCGTTGTATATCAAGAAAATGTACAACAAGGATCCACACTTCGCTGATACCAAGGTAGTGTACAGTATTTACAACGATAACGAAGGATTCACACAACCATGGGATGCGCGCTTTGCTGAGAAATTAGCATTTGATGGTTTTGACGATTCTGTGACCGAATTGGTAAAAAATCCGAGCTTGGATGCAATAACACAGGCTGCTGTTGCGTTCTCAGACGGTGTAGTAATGAGCAGTGAAGCAGTTCCAAATGAATTGCAAGAAGTGTTCGATAAAGCTACTTGTTTAAAATTAAATTATTTACCGGAAGAAAACCTGGCCAAAGGATTGAATGAATTCTTTGACAAGGTGATCGAGGAAGCGGTTTTGATCTGATATGATTGCATACATAGGAAGAAATAGCTGGCGGAAAGTGACTGTACTTTCCGCTTGTTTTGTGTTTATTCTAGGGATTAACAGCTGTAAAAAAACCTACAGTCCGTTTGGCACAGAAACCTTGAACCCCGAGGAATTACTTGCTTCTGGAGGTATTGATACCTTTGCATTGAACACCTACAGTAAACTTCAGGATTCGGCCTACACCTTTGGCGTATCCAATTTTGTACTTGGCTCGATGCATGATCCGAAAATGGGTATTATGAATGCCTCTTTTTATAGTCAGTTCGATTACACCGGCTCGTTGAACCAAGGCAATGGCGGTACACCAGTTATTGATTCAGTTGTACTTTCGCTGCGTTATGTAGAATTTTATGGCAGTTTAGACCCTGTCACCTTTCAAGTTTTCGAATTACAGGGTGATATGAGTACCGATTCCAATTATTTCAGATTTTCAACTGTTGCCCACTTACCGACGAACCTTGTTGATCCTAGCTCGGCTCTTCAAACTCCGGACCCTTCAAAAGATGTCGTTGTTGACGGGGATACATTGAATCCACAATTGCGCATCAAACTGAACAATGCATGGGGAGCAACGATCTTGAATGAAGGATTTAACGGTACTGCTTTCGATTCACACGAAGCTTTCCGAAATTTCTTCAAGGGCCTGCATGTGCGTGTTCAAGAAACGAATCCAGCGGTGGGAGAAGGAAGTATTTTGTATTTAGATCCGGATAATAAAGACACCAAGATCACATTCTACTACCACATGAGTGGCGAAACCGATCCTTTGAATTTCAGCATTTCCGTAACAGACGACTGTGCCTACTTCAATCACGTCGAATTTGATCAAACCGGATATCCATCTGAGTCTATTCTGTCGAATCCTTCCATAGGACAAACACAATTCTATGCCCAAGCATTCAATTTGAAAGGGATCGTGGAGTTTCCCGGCGTGAACAACATTCCTTCAAACAGCGTAATTCATGCAGCACTATTGGAATTGCCTGTAGAGTATCAGTCTTTCACTACCTACTATCCGAGTCCATCCATGACTGTACTTTACAAGATTGCGGCAGGGACAACAGGAGGTTCGATCTCCTACAATAACAACCGCAAAAGTTATCTGTTTGATCTGCGCGATTATATCCAGGAGATCGTGAATGGCAAAGTAGCCAATACCGGAATTGAAGTGGGACCCAGTAAATACTCGAGTTCTGCGGAACGTATCATCTTTAACGGTCAAGCTACCAGCAATAAGAAGCGACCTCGTTTAATTATTAAATACACAACATTCTAATATCATGTGTGGTATTGTTGCCTATATTGGAAAAAAAGAAGCGTACCCGATCCTCATCAAGGGACTAAAACGCTTGGAGTACCGTGGATATGACTCTGCGGGAATCGCTTTGTTGAGTCACGATGAAATCAACTTATACAAACGTCAGGGAAAAGTTTCGAACTTGGAAGAATTTGCAAGTGGAAAAGACATTACAGGAAGTGTAGGTATTGGTCATACCCGATGGGCAACCCATGGTCCGCCAAATGACACAAACGCACACCCTCACGCATCTACAGATGGTTCGATCGCGCTTATACACAACGGGATCATTGAAAATTACAATGCGTTGAAAGAAGAGTTGATCTCTCGCGGGTACGCATTTAAAAGTCAAACCGACACCGAGGTATTGGTACACCTGATCGACGACATTCAGAAAAAAGAAAATGTTGATCTAGCAGAAGCTGTTCGTTTGGCTCTTTTGAACGTAATCGGAGCGTATGCCATCGTAGTACTTTCAAAAAAATATCCGAATCAATTAGTAGCGGCTCGTAAAAGTTCACCTTTGGTTGTAGGGATTGGAAAAGAACAAGATTTTTATCTTGCATCCGACGCAACGCCGATCATCGAATACACGAATCAAGTTGTTTACTTGGATGATGAGGAGATCGCAGTGGTAGACTTACATGAAGGATTGAAGATCACCAACTTGCGCAATCAAGAGACCACTCCGTATGTGCAGGAATTGGAATTGCAACTGGAAGCCCTAGAAAAAGGAGGATACGAACATTTCATGTTGAAAGAGATCCATGAACAACCACGCTCCATTCAAGACTGTTTCCGCGGTCGCTTGAACGCAGATGAAGGCTGGGTCTCTTTAGGCGGAATCAAAGATTACGAGCAAAAGATGATCCAGGCACAACGCATCGTCATGGTGGCTTGCGGGACATCTTGGCACGCTTGTTTGGTTGGAGAATATTTGTTCGAAGATCTGGCGCGCATCAACGTAGAGGTCGAATACGCCTCTGAATTCCGTTATCGCAATCCGATCATAAACGAAAACGATATTGTGATCGCCGTTTCTCAATCAGGTGAAACAGCAGATACGCTTGCTGCTCTTGAATTGGCAAAATCGAAAGGTGCTACGATTCTTGGGATCTGTAACGTAGTTGGCTCATCCATTTCGCGTATTACCGATGCCGGATCATACACCCATGCCGGTCCTGAAATTGGTGTAGCGTCAACAAAAGCATTTACAGCTCAGGTAACGGTACTGACTTTGATGGCCCTTTCGCTTGCACACAAGAAAGGAACGATCAGCGAATCTAAATTCCGAACCATGTTATCCGAGTTGGAAACCATTCCGGAAAAAGTGAAGCGTGTATTGGATCGCAACGCGGATATCGAAGCAATTTCAGCAATTTACAAAGACGCCAGCAATGCCTTGTACCTTGGTCGCGGTTCTTCGTTCCCTGTGGCGTTAGAAGGTGCGTTGAAACTGAAAGAAATTTCTTACATCCATGCTGAAGGATACCCCGCCGCAGAAATGAAGCATGGGCCGATCGCTTTGATCGATGAAGAAATGCCGGTTTTTGTGATCGCTACAAAGGGAACTTCGTATGAGAAAGTAGTTTCAAACATTCAAGAGGTAAAAGCACGTAAAGGAAAGATCATTGCAATCGTAACCGAAGGCGATGTGGACGTGAAGAACATGGCTGATCATGTCATCGAAATTCCGGATACAGATGAACATTTGGTTCCATTGCTTGCAACGATACCGCTTCAATTGTTGAGTTATCATATCGCAGTGATGCGGGGTTGTAACGTGGATCAACCGCGGAATCTAGCAAAATCGGTGACTGTAGAATAAATTGGAAAGCGTCTTCGGGCGCTTTTTTTTGTGGAGTTTCTTACCGATTTTGCCAATTTGCCATATGGCAAAATTGGTTCAAATTTTGGCTTCTGAAAAACATTCATTTTTCCGCTACCAAATCACAACACCTCCTCCACATTTAACAAATCCAAAGTTGGTTTTCTATTGAAAATAAAATATATTCGTTCAAACGCAATGTTGCCAAAATGGATCGAATACGTCGTTTTCAACGAACCATGCTCTTGAGTCTAACCGCTCTCAATACACTTGTCTATTGTGTTTCCATGGATTTCTCCCTTTCAAAAACAGTTGTAATTTGTCTGTTAACCATCTCAATGGTCGCGACAGGTATTTTGTCCGTAATGGCTTACAGCAAATTAAAAATGAAAAAGAAAGCACTCGTCAAAGAGCAGGATAACATGCGTATTTGAGGATTCCTCTGAAAATCGTACTTTTGAATGCCAATGGTGAAAAGTTAAAAAACGATCGAGCCTGTCTCTCTTTCGTAAAGTCTATTTTCTTTTCTCCATAGCACTACTGATTAGCAAGTCGATCGGTTCATCAAAATTCATAATCATGAAGCTGAAATTAATTCTTTACACCCTCCTACTAACGCCATTAACCTATGCTCAAGAAATCCAATTTACCCCGGAAAAGATGTGGGAGTTGGATCGACTTTCTGGAACTATCGCCGCTCCAAACGAAAAATGGACCGTTTTTGGGATAACCGATTACGATTGGACAGCCAACAAAGGAAAAACTACCTACTTCTTATTTGATCTCGTTACTCACAAACGTCAATCACTGGCAATAGATGGGGCATGGAACCTGGGATGGAATGCGAAGAACCAATTGACATTTCTGGTACAAGAAAACGAAAACACCTTGTTGAAGACTCTTGATCCTGTATCCAATACACAAGCCACGATACACAATTTCGGGACCACCGCCATTGATGGACTCGTATTTTCACCGGATGGTAAACGTTTTGCAACGTTGGAATCGGTAAAATTGAATCCCGTTGTTACAGATCAACACCCCGACCTGCCGAAAGCTAACGCGCGCATTGAGAACTCATTGATGTATCGTCACTGGAACGCATGGAGTGCTGAAAATGGATTACACCTCTTCTGGTATGAAATGGCAGGGAACACCTTTGAGAAACGAGGCGATGTCATGCGCGGAGAATCATTCCCTTCCGTAACAGGACCCTTTGGTGGGATCGAATCCGTTTGTTTTAGCGCAGATGGCAAAGTGATCTACTACAGCACCAAGAAAAAAAGCGGAACTGCTTTTGCCATATCAACCAACAGTGAGATCTATGCTTTTCGCACTCAGGATAATATTACAACAACGCTCACCTCTGCACACAACGGTTACGACACCAATCCGAGCATCAATTCAACAGGAACAACATTGGCTTGGTTGAGTATGGAAAAAGACGGATTCGAAGCTGATAAAAATCGTTTGCGTATCATGGATCTAAATACCCGAATGGAAAAAGATCTTACTGCAAGTCTCGATCTGTCTGTCGAACAATTCGTGTGGCACCCGGTCAAGGACTTACTATTTTTCATCGCGGCGATCAAGGGAACTAAAAACCTGTTTCAAGTAGATGTAAAAACTGGAAAGATCACCCAACTGACAAATAACCGCTGTGATTACGTTCATCTAGTTGCTTTGAAAGACCGCGTATTATTGGAGAGACAATCTATGATCGATCCTACAGACCTGTGGGTGTTCACGCCTAAAACCGGTTTCTTGGAACAACTTACACACGTGAATAAAACCCAGTTGGAAACCATTTCGGCACCAACAGTGCAAGAAAAATGGATCACAACAACAGATGGCAAAAAGATGCTGGTTTGGGTCGTTTATCCGCCAAATTTTGATCCGGATAAAAAATATCCTGCACTCCTTTATTGCCAGGGCGGACCGCAAAGTGCCGTTTCGCAATATTTCTCCTACCGTTGGAACTTCCGCTTAATGGCATCTCAAGGTTACATCATCATCGCACCGAACAGACGCGGACTACCGGGCTTTGGACAAGAATGGAACGATGCTATATCCAAAGATTGGGGCGGTCAAGCGATGAACGATTACTTAGTTGCTGTAGATAGTTGCGTCGCTCAAATCCCTTCGATCGATAAGGAAAAATTAGGGGCAGTTGGTGCTTCGTACGGTGGATATTCTGTGTATTACTTAGCAGGCATCCATCAAAATCGCTTCAAGACTTTCGTCTCGCATTGTGGCCTTTTCAACCTAGAGAGTTGGTATGGAACTACCGAAGAATTGTTTTTTGCGAATTGGGATATCGGCGGTCCTTACTGGTTACCTGAAAACAAAGAGTTATACGCGAAGAACAGTCCGCACAAAATGGTCGATAACTGGAACACTCCAATGCTCGTTATTCACGGTGGTAAAGACTTCCGTGTTCCGGAAACAGAAGGCATGCAAGCTTTTCAAGTGCTGCAATTAAAGGGAATTCCAAGTAAATATTTGTATTTCCCGGACGAAGGACACTGGATCACCAAGCCACAAAACGGCATTTTATGGTACCGAGAATACTTCAATTGGCTGGGAACCTACCTGAAATAGGGGTCGTTTGACCGATTTGTTTAACTTTGTAGCCTTTACTTTCGTTCTATGTGGAATAAGCTTGCCAATATCATACTTCGCAATCGTTTTTTAATTCTTGGAGTACACGCTTTACTGACCGTATTGTTCGGGTACTATACCATAACAGGATTAAAGATCGACAATAAGTATGGAAACATGCTTCCGGAGGATACCGAAACGCAACAGACTTACATCAAGTTCAAGGAAATGTTTGGTGAAGACGGTTCTGCGTTGGTAATTGGTATTCAGAACGACTCCCTGTTTACTGAATCCAAATTCCGAAAATGGAAGGAGCTTGGCGACAGCATTTTACAAATGGGCGGAGTGAATTCCGTGGTTTCAGAAGCCAAAATATTCACCCTGCGAAATGACATTCAAAACGAGCAATTCATTGCCAAACCAGTATTTTCTGATGTCTCGTTCCAAGAGAAAAGTATCGACTCCATCAAAAAGGAGGTCCGAAACAATCCATTGTACAAGAACATGCTCTACAACGACTCCAGCAATGTGAGTTTGATGATGGTAAGCATCGATGAGCAATATTTGCAAGATCGCACCAAACAAAAGGTCGTGATGCACATCGAAGATCTGGCAAGAACCTACGAAAAAGAGTTTGGAAAGGTACATTTTGCGGGACTTCCGCACATGCGTGTTTTGATCGGGAAACGCGTCATGGCCGAGATGTACATTTTCGTCGCGCTCTCCATCGCTGTTTCGTCTTTGATCATGTATTTCTTCTTCCGTTCCATTCGCATCACGATGATCTGTAACATCGTCGTTTTGGTGACGGTAGTGTGGGCGATGGGAACAATCGGAATGTTGGGCTACAATATCTCCATCATGATGGCTTTGATCCCTCCGCTGATGATCGTTATTGGTATTCCGAACTGTATCTACCTCTATAACAAATACCATCAGGAATTCAGACAACATAAGAATAAAGCGAAAGCGCTTTCCCGCACGATTCGCAAAACGGGAACCGCCATGTGGCTAACCAACGTAACAACAGCACTTGGTTTCGTGACCTTCTGTTTCACAAGTTCCTCAAAATTCTTTGAATTTGGGGTGATCTCCACCTTGAACATCATGTTGTGTTATGTGGTCTCCATCTCTTTGGTACCAATCTTTGCCTCGTTCTCCAAAAATCCACCTGAAAAGCATTTGCGTCACCTCGATAGAAAAATGGCAGTAGGGCTTCTTGACTGGCTAGTTGATTTAACCGCAAAACATAGAAAATGGATCTACTTGATCACGATCGTTATCACGATAGGAGGAGGTTCTGGGATCGTTTTCATGAAAGTGACAGGAAATCTTACAGGTGACCTTCCAAGTGATGATCCGATCTTGAAGGACATCCAATTCATGGAGGCGAATTTTGGCGGTGCAGTTCCTTTCGAGGTCATGGTTCACTACAAAGAAAAAGGGCGCTTATTCAGTAAAAACACCTTAGAACGTGTTGAGCAAGTTCAGCAATCATTCACCGATGACACCCTGTTTGCGAAAAGTTTATCGATCGTAGATTTTGTGAAAGTAGTGAATATGTCTTACTACAACAACGACCCAGATCGCTATACATTGATCTCGAAACGCGACATGTTGCGCTTGAAAAAATACGTCGACAATTTCTCTGTTTCAAACAACAATTCCGCCTTCTCCCTAAAAGAATTAGTAGATACCAGTCAATGTGTATTGCGTATCCGTACTCAGATGAAGGACATCGGATCCTACGAAGTCTCTGACGAGGTAATGTTGGTGGAGAATCGCATTGACAGCATCATGAATCCGGATAAGAAGGACATCGAGCGTCTGTTTGCCAAAGTTCAGAAAGGCAAAAAAATGTACATAGATTCCATCTTGGACAATTACACTTCCGTTTACAACTCGTTAACAGATGTGTTATCGAATGGAAACAGCGACAAACAATTGGCTTTCGACTCCGACCCGGAATTGGTGAAAAGCTATTACAATAAACCAGATTTCACCAAAAAATTGCGCAAAGCAATCGATAATGAATATTACGATGTACAGTTGACAGGAACTTCCGTAGTGGCTTCTGTTGGTACGCAATATTTGGTCGACAACCTGTTGTCTTCCATCATCTTTGCCGTGCTTTCGATCGCTGCCTTGATGTCGATCCTCTTCTACTCGTTCCGCATGGTAGTGGTTTCCATGATTCCGAATTTGATCCCAATGGTAGTAACCGCGGGCATTATGGGCTGGTTTGGAATTCCGTTGAAGCCATCTACGCTATTGATCTTCTCGATCGCACTTGGAATTACGGTAGATAACACAATTCACTTCCTAGCGCACTACAGACATGAATTGAAGATGAAGAAATGGGATCTGAAAGATTGTATTGCCATTTCCATCCGAGAAACCGGCTTGAGTATCATTTACACCTCTGTAATCTTGTTCTTTGGATTCATCGTATTCATCTTCTCTGATTTCGGTGGAACACAAGCCTTGGGCTATTTGTCGGCGATCACCTACTTTGTAGCCCTATTTACAAACTTGATCCTATTGCCGAGTTTGTTGTTGAGCTACGAACGCCGATTGACTACAAAATCCTTTGAAGAGCCTTTGTTCGAGATCTATGATGAGGAAAGCGATATTGACTGGAACTTATTAGAAGTATATACCGAGGACGACGAAAATGAATCAAAGGATAATCCAACGGAAAACGATTCAAAACACTAATACGTGAACCTATGAAAGGGATCATTCTAGCCGGAGGATCCGGCACACGACTACATCCGTTGACCCTTGCTGTTAGCAAGCAGCTGATGCCGATCTACGACAAACCGATGATCTATTACCCGCTATCGATCTTGATGTCGGCAGGTATTCGCGAAATACTGATCATTTCAACACCACACGATCTTCCTCAGTTCCAAAAATTGCTGGGAGATGGAAAACAGTTGGGCTGCAGATTTGAATACGCCGTTCAACCGGAACCAAACGGACTGGCACAAGCTTTCGTGATCGGCGAATCTTTTATAGGAACGGACAATGTAGCTTTGATCCTCGGAGACAACATTTTCTATGGTGTCGGAATGGATGAATTGCTCAAAGAAAATGTCAATCCCACGGGTGGTGTTGTTTATGCCTACCACGTAAGTGACCCGGAGCGCTATGGCGTAGTAGAGTTCGACGAACAAATGCGCGTTGTTTCCATCGAAGAAAAACCGGAACAACCCAAATCGAACTACGCGGTTCCGGGATTATATTTCTACGACAACGATGTGATTGAGATCGCTAAAAACCTTAAGCCTTCCGCGCGTGGTGAATACGAGATCACAGATGTAAATGCAGAATATTTGCGTCGCGGAAAATTGAAAGTAGCGATATTGAGTCGCGGAACAGCTTGGTTGGATACCGGAACTTTTCCATCCTTAATGCAAGCTGGTCAATTTGTTCAAGTGATCGAGGAACGTCAAGGATTGAAGATAGGTTGTATCGAAGAAGTGGCCTTCCGAAACGGCTTTATCAACGCAGAACAATTGAAACAAATCGCGACACCGCTTGTTAAAAGTGGATACGGCTCCTATTTGTTGCAACTGATTAAATAAGATGAACCAACTCGCTCAATATACCGCTTTTGTTGAGGAACAATTGCGCAGTTTTACATTACCTAACAAACCGGAAAACCTGTACGATCCCCTGCGCTATTTCCTGAAAATTGGAGGAAAACGCATGCGTCCTATCCTCACGTTGATGGCCGCAGAAGCTGTTTCTATATCGAAAGAAGCAAGTATTTCGGCTGCATTGAGCATCGAGTTATTCCACAACTTTAGTTTGATCCACGATGACATCATGGACAACGCACCCGTTCGTCGCGGTTTTGAAACTGTACACGAAAAGTGGAATCCGAATATTGCCATTCTTTCCGGAGATGTGCTGCTGGTCGAAGCCTACAAGCAATTAGGCGCCTATTCCGACGACCGATTACCGCTGCTATTCAAACGCTTTAACGATACAGCAGTAGAGGTGTGCGAAGGGCAGCAAATGGATATGGATTTCGAAGACCGACAAGACGTTTCTGTTGAGGAATACATCGAAATGATCCGTTTAAAAACATCGGTGTTGCTTGGTTGTGCCTTGGAGTTTGGAATTATTTTAGGTCGCGGTGACGCAACCCTGCGCAAACTGTTCTATGATTTCGGCGTTCAATTGGGGTTGGCTTTTCAAATTCAGGATGACCTACTCGATCTGTACGCAGATCCGGACAAATTTGGGAAACAAGTAGGAGGCGACGTCATGTCTAATAAAAAAACGCTGTTATCACTACTGGCACGTGATACCTGTTCCAAGGCAAACGATCCGAGATACACAGAACTGCTAACAATGCCGGCAAATGCAGAAAAAGTAACATACGCCCAACACTTGTTTAAAGAGATCGGTGTGGTGGACGATGTGTTGCGTGAAATGAATCTTCATTTCGATCGTGCGATGAAAGATCTGGAAAACATGGACCTATCGGACGCTGCAAAGACCCCATTCCAAGAATTGGCTGATTTTCTGATAAATAGAGAGCATTAACATGAAATACAGATCTTTTTGATTTATCTTTGCATCAAATAACTACGGAAAAATGAACATCAAAACGATTAAAATTGGCTTTGCATCATTGGGAATGATCGCGTTGCTTTCGGCTTGTGGCAAGTACGAAGAAGGTCCTGGATTCACAGTACTTACTAAAAAGGCACGTTTAACAGGTATTTGGGACGCTCAAGAATACGTTTCTTCAACCGGTTCTACGAGTACTGATAATGACGATGCTACCATCGAGTTTACAAAATCCGGAACATGTCTTGTAAATTCAAACGATCCAAACTTTCCGTTTTCCATTTCCGGTACTTGGGAATTTGTTTCAGATAAAGAAAAAGTAAAATTAACTTTTGCTGGTTCATCTGATGAATTCACAATCATGCGCTTAACGAACAGCGAACTGTGGGCGAAGGATTCAGACGGGGATATTACAAAATACGAGAAGAAAAAGTAATTTCAACACCTCATCAAAAGGCTAATTCTTATGGGTTAGCCTTTTTTGTTTTCAGTTTTTCATGGATCGCAATGACCGGCAACAACATACTTAAATTGTAATACAGGTCTTCAAAGGGGATGGTTAAGATCCTCCAGCCAATGATGTGTTCTTCATTATACCAAACGATCGGTTCCTCGGTTACTGAACCCGTCAGAATTCCATTGACCAAAACAAACGGGATCAGCGCCACCAAATAAGTAAAACTGAAGTCATTGAACCAACTTGCTTTCCGCACAAAACCAAACCAAATAACTAACAAACTCGATAGACTGCAAGCGGTCAGCGTATACCAGTTACGCATGTGCAAGTAAGCCAATAACAAACCGGAAAGTGCAAACGCGAAGCCTAAAATCCGACCCATGAATTCCTTTTTCAATTTCGGGAAATACGCCTTCAAAACCTCATGAATGAATACACAGGCGTACGGTACCACTAAAAAGAACAGGCATTCCTCCAATGGCAAGTTACCGATGTAAATACCGGTTAAATATTCCGGCGTGAATCCCCAAATACCGCGTTGTGTGAAATATTCATCCCAGATCAAAAAGAATGTTCCAACGATGGCAATTCCCAAAAACACACTTTTCCAATGCGTATAGAAATGTACTTTCTTATCAAAACTCAATAAAAAAGGACCGGAAATAGTCCCAATAATGATCCACATGTAAACACTCATGAGCTTTGCTTTTGTTTCATGTATTTCACCGCTTCACGATAGTATTTCCATGGGAAGAAAAGCATTCCAAAACATTCCCCGTCTTCTTTGTTCAAGTGTTTGTGGTGCATTTTGTGTGCTTTCCGAATGGCCATGAAATATGGATTATTGATCTGCTTCAACCAACTGAATCGGCGGTGAATGAAAACATCGTGGACCAAAAAATAAGCGAATCCGTACACAGCGATACCGAAACCGATCCAAACCGGAATGTAATATTGATAGATCATTCCCAGCATGATACACAACCAAGAAGGGATGGCAAAGATCAAAAAGAAAACATCGTTTTTCTCAAATAACTCTCCGTTTACCTGATGATGATCACGATGAAAATACCACATGATACCATGCATCAGATACTTGTGTGCTAACCAAGCTACAGCTTCCATCATTACAAATGTTCCCAATAGAACGAGCGGACCCCACCAATACATCTTACAACCAATTCAAAATGAGAAAAAACAATGTTAATATAAGCAATAAACCAATAGACACCTTGTTTTGTTCGTGCGCTTGCTGCCTATACATGATCAGGTGAACCAGATAACCCACGATCCACCAACAAACATAATTGTAGATCGGAATAACACCTCCCTCCCATTGCCAAAAGTCACTTTCCATAGCCACCGGTTCCATCACAACGTCCAAAGCCGTCATCAAGCTGGTGGAAAAGATCGCTTTCACCCAAATAGAATGTTTACTCTTCAGAAAAAATGCGGTGGTGATCAAACTTAGCATGGCCCAGTTCACCCCAATGATTAACGGCACTCCACCCAATTTCACTCCCAAATTTGCGCCATACCAATAATCGCCAAACAACAATCCGGTGTGAATTCCGATCAATTCTGCTAAAAATCCAATGACAGCCGACAGCAGGACCATGATCCAGAAACCGGAACTCAAGCGTTTGTAAGAAAGGATCAGGCACACAAAACTTAGCAGAAGATTGAACGGACTGAGCGCGAGAAACCACGTGCGTTCACTGCTGGAGATACCAAAGATCCCAACCGTGTAAAAGATCACCAAAATGGCGATCAGCAGGATTTCCTTGTAAGTTTTTATTACGGACATTGCTTTCATGTTGTGGAAGAACGTCTGAATCGAATAAAAGTTCAGGTTCGATCAATACAGGTAATTGTGGTAAGGGTAACGCACTGCAAAGATCCTTTTGATCTCTTCGTACATTACTGCCTTCAGTTCTTCGATATTCATCTTATCATGTGCCGAAATGAAAACACACTGGTTCACATCCAACTTATTCATCCAGGTGCGCTTCAATTCTTCCAAAGTAGGCTTCTCTTCCCCTTCTTCTACTTGGTAGGCATCAATTTTATTGAATACCAAGATCATTGGTTTGTCTTTGTTGTCCAATTCAGCCAATGTTTCATTCACCACGCGGATGTGATCTTCAAAATGGGGATGCGAAATATCGACCACATGCACCAAAAGATCCGCCTCGCGCACCTCATCCAAGGTCGACTTAAAGGATTCTACCAATTGGTGCGGCAATTTGCGAATGAATCCAACGGTATCGGTCAACAAAAAAGGTAAATTCTCGATCACTACTTTGCGAACCGTCGTGTCCAGCGTAGCGAACAACTTATTCTCGGCAAACACATCCGATTTACTCAATAAATTCATCAGTGTGCTTTTCCCCACGTTTGTATATCCAACCAAGGCTACACGTACCAATTGTCCGCGATTACCCCGCTGAACCGCCATTTGCTTGTCGATCTCTTTCAATTTTTCCTTCAACAAGGCGATTCGCGTCTGGATGATCCGACGGTCGGTCTCGATTTGAGATTCCCCCGGTCCGCGCAAACCAATCCCCCCTTTTTGACGCTCCAAGTGAGTCCACAAACGTTTCAAACGCGGTAGCATGTATTGCATTTGTGCCAGTTCCACTTGTGTTTTGGCGTGTGAGGTTCGTGCGCGACTCGCAAAGATATCCAAGATCAAAATATTCCGGTCGAGCACCTTGCACTCCAATTCTTTTTCGATGTTGCGCAACTGGGCCGGAGTCAATTCATCATCAAAGATCACCAATTCGATCCCTTCCGTTTTGATGTAATCCTTGATCTCGTCCAATTTCCCGGTTCCTACAAATGTTCTCGGATTGGCTATAGGTAATTTCTGTAAAAACTTTCTATCCGTTACGGCACCGGCAGTTTCCGCGAGGAACTCCAATTCATCCAGGTATTCATGCGCTTCTTCTTCGGTGGTATTTGAGGTGATCAAACCTACCAAAACGCATTTTTCCTCTACGGCATCCACTAAAACGTGACCTTCACTCATTTTATACGCAACGATTTTACAAACTGAACCAAGCCATCGACCTCGCGTTCGGAAAGCATCTCTTCATAGGGCATCATACCCTTGTCATTTCCTTTGAGGATCGTTTGACGGATCAAGGCGTCATTCATTTCACTTTTGGTAAGATCAGCAGCTCCGGAGGCTTTCAAAGCACCATCTCCACCATGACAAGAAGCACAATTTAAGGTGTAAACCGTACGCGCTTCTTCTATAGACATAGGCTGTTCAGGAGCGCTATCCTCTAAAACTGGCTGCTCTGCATTACCGCCACAAGACGCCAACACAAACAAAGCAGCAATCGTAAAAATTCTTAGAACCATCCGTTTCCAAATCCTCTGAACGGCCAAGGAATAGCAGCCAAGATCAAGATCAATCCTACTGTATACCAAACCGCAATTGTTTTATTACGCTTGCTCAAATCTTCGTTCTTTTCGGCTTTTTTGCGCCCAATGGTGATCAACACAGCCGCCAATACCATCATGACAATGTGCTCCATCCCAAAGAAACGGTTGTACGAAGACTTCATCCAACCTTCCACATAGAATTGCTTTTCAGTCGTGAAAGCCAAAATTGCTCCGATCGTTACTTGAATGTGCAACATGATCATCGCAAATAAGTTCACCATTTTGTTGGACTTCTCGTATTTCCCGGAAGAAATTCCGCTGAATGCTTTAACAATGGCAAAAACCAACAAGGCCAATGCCAACCATCTTAATCCTGAATGTGCGTGTACTAACATATAAGTTCTCGTTTTCAACAAAATTACCGAAAAATTCATGGAATGCTCGGAAGTGACAACATATTTCGGGAGACTTTCATTAATTTTCATCCCTCAAACTAGAAAACTGACTATGCGTACACTCCAACTGTTGGCATTTTGCTGCATTTACTTTAGTCTGCAAGCGCAATTACCTGTTCCAAGTAACGGAACTCCCTTGAAACCTCAAAACAGTTTTGTCCTTACCGATGTTACCATTCGCGTATCACCGGATAAGACGATCGAAAACGGAACCATCATCGTCCGCGACGGACTCATTCAAGATGTTGGAAAAACAGTGATACTTCCCAACGACCTTCCGATCATTCCCGGAAATGGCAAAGTAGTCGTTCCCGCATTCATCGAGATCCATTCAACGGTAGGTATTCCGGAACTAAAAGGCAAAGGCTGGGACCCGAGTCCGCAGATGGAATCTAAGAAAAATGGACCGTATTACTGGAACGAGGCGATCCATCCGGAAATTGATCCAACCGACCTGTATGCGATCGATCCCCAAGCCATTGACGAATTGCACAAAATGGGCTTTGGTTTGGCTGTGACACACCAAGCGGATGGGATTGCACGCGGAACCGGAACCTTGGTTACTCTGGGCAAACAAGCAGCACGCGATCAGATCATCACGCCACAAATAGCCAGTTTCTATTCCTTTAGAAAAGGAGTTTCACAGCAATCGTATCCAAGCTCGCAAATGGGAGCTATCGCCTTGTTACGTCAAGCTTTTTATGATGCAGAATGGCACGCAACTTATGGTAAAGAACCAAATTATTCATTGGACGCTTTGTGGCAACAACGCACGAAACCCAGCATTTTCGCTACTTCAGATGTGTACGAACTCTTGCGTGTTCATCAAATTGCACGAGAATTCAATCGAAAATTCCTCATCCTAGGAACCGGTCACGAATACGAATTGGGTAATATTTGGGACAGTTTACCACACACCTTGGTCATTCCGCTTACTTTCCCCGATGCATTTGAAGTAAAAGATCCGTACGTGGCACGTCAAATTCCATTGGCTGACCTGAAACATTGGGACCTCGCTCCAGGAAATCCGGCCTATCTTTTTCAGCAAAAAGTGCCTTTCTTGGTCACGAGTACCGGAATCAAGAACGCAGCCGATTTCTGGAAAAACATTCACAAAGCACTTGCCCACGGATGGAGCGTAGAAGATGCTTTGCGCGCACTCACCACCGGACCTGCAACACAATTGGGTATCGACAAACAATTTGGAACCATCGAAAAAGATAAATGGGCTAGTTTTTCATTGTTTGACAGCGATCCATTTTTGTACGAAGCCAAAGTAACAGATGTGTTCGTGAAAGGATTGCGTGAGGTAAAAGCCACACTTCCTGAAGCAGATATCCGCGGTGTATACAGTCTGAATATCGACGGCGTGAAACACATCTTAACGATCGCAGGATCCTGCCAAAGACCGGAAGCCAAAGTTGGACTTCCACGTTTGGTAAAGGATGAAAAAACCGGTCAGGAGAAAAAAGACACCCTTACAGTGGACGCTTTCCTGCAATACAACGAAAACGACTTGGTCTTGCAATTTTCCATGAACCATAAAACGCTGGAAAACTACAGCTTGAAAGGCATTCTGAATACACGTGTTTGGATTGTGGAAGGTCAGGGAACCAATGCATCGGGCAAATGGATCAAATGGTCTGCGATCCGCAACAAAGGACCTGAAAAGAACCAAGCAGAGCCCGTTTGGAAATCAACACCAGAATTTCAAATGAATCCTTCTTACCCGAACATGGCTTTCGGATTTGATAAACGACCACAAGAAGAAACAATCATCTTCGAGAATGCAACGGTTTGGACCAACGAAGCAGAAGGGATCCTATCCAATGCAACGGTTGTTGTTTCGAACGGAAAGATCAAAGCGGTATATGCCGGATCTGCAGCGTACACGGTTCCAGCCGGAGCTCGCGTAATCAATGCGCAAGGAAAACATCTCACAGCAGGAATCATCGACGAACACAGTCACATTGCCATTTCGAAAGGGGTGAATGAAGGCGGTCAAGCGATCAGTGCAGAAGTACGGATCGGGGATGTGGTTACTGCGGATGATATCAATGTTTACCGACAATTGAGCGGAGGCGTTACGGCTGCTCAGTTACTTCATGGTTCCGCCAATCCGATCGGTGGACAATCTGCATTGATCAAACTGAAGTGGGGACATTTGCCACAGGATTACTTAATTAAAAACGCTCCGAAATTCGTGAAATTTGCACTGGGAGAAAACGTCAAACAAGCGAATTGGGGAGACTTTAACACCACGCGTTTCCCTCAGACGCGCATGGGTGTAGAGCAAGTTTATGTAGATGCATTCGCACGAGCCCTGGCTTACCACGATGCCCGTCAGAAAGACAAAACTATTCCGCGCGATCTGGAGTTGGATGCCTTGTACGAAATTGTAACCGGCGACCGCAAGATCAGTTGCCACTCCTACATTCAATCCGAGATCAACATGTTGATGCACGTTGCCGATTCTTTCGGATTTAAAGTAAATACATTCACCCACATTTTAGAAGGATACAAGGTGGCGGATAAAATGAAAGAACACGGAGCAGGCGCTTCTACGTTCTCAGACTGGTGGGCCTATAAATTCGAAGTGAAAGATGCGGTACCTTTTAACGCTTCACTCATGCATCAAATGGGTCTGGTAGTGGCAATCAATTCCGATGATGGAGAAATGGGACGCCGTTTGAACCAAGAAGCCGCTAAAGTTATTAAATACGGCGGCGTGACGGAAGAAGAAGCCTGGAAAATGGTCACCTTGAACCCTGCCAAATTGTTGCATTTAGATGACCGAATGGGAAGTGTGAAAGCCGGAAAAGATGCAGATTTGGTCTTGTGGACTACCAATCCGCTCAGTATTGAAGCGAAAGTGCTCTATACGATCGTAGACGGAGAGATCTTGTTCGATCGCGATGCTGACCTGAAAAAACAACAAGAAATGGATGCAGAACGCGCACGGATCATTGCTAAAATGGTGGATGCTACGAAGAAAGGAGAACCAACCAAACCATTCGTTCGCAAGAAACGTGGTGCTTACCACTGCAGTACTTTGGGAGAAGAATTGAGTACCGGACATAACGAACACTAACAGACATGAGAGCACTAATTACAATTCTATTTCTTGTTTTATTCCAAAGTGTGACTTTTGGACAAGAAAAACGCATTTTGATCGAAAATGCAACCGTACATGTTGGCAACGGACAGGTATTCGACAAAGGCCTCGTAGGTGTTGTAGGCAATAAGATCACGTTGGTGAGAAACGCTTTGGCGTATACGTACAAGCGCGACGACTGGGATACGATCATCAATCTGGACGGGCATCATCTTTATCCGGGATTTGTAGCACCGAATACCACCTTGGGGTTGACCGAGATCGAAGCGGTGCGGGCATCCAATGATTTCCGGGAAGTGGGCATTTTGAATCCGCATGTTCGGGCCTTGATCGCGTACAATTGCGACAGCGATATCTTAACTACCGTGCGCACCAATGGCGTGTTATTAACCCAAACGACACCGCGTGGTGGTTACATATCCGGAAGTTCTTCTGTGATGTTGACCGATTGCTGGAACTGGGAAGACGGAGCCGTACGCCAAGACGACGGGATTCACGTCAATTGGCCCGAATCCTTGCAAGGTGGAGGATGGTGGGCAGAACCTGCTCCAAAGAAACGCAATGAAAAATACGAAGAAGAGAAACAACAATTGTACGCGTTTTTTGATCAAGCCAGAGCATACCAGCGCAAAGAAGGCGAAAGCGAAGATGTGCGTTTCACGGCAATGAAAAGCTGCTTTAACGGTAACAAACGTGTTTATTTTCACGCCAACGAAGTACAACAACTGTTGGACATCATCGATTTTGTGAACCGTTTTGAATTGCCTTTCCCAGTGATCGTCGGCGGATACGATAGTCACATGATCACGGAAAAATTAGCCGAAAAGAAAATTCCGATCATGCTA
The DNA here is from genome assembly GCA_964427665.1 of uncultured Fluviicola sp. Taxonomy (GTDB): domain Bacteria; phylum Bacteroidota; class Bacteroidia; order Flavobacteriales_D; family Crocinitomicaceae; genus Fluviicola. The sequence continues at coordinate 36,254 of CAYRVL010000023.1, forward strand.
CCGCGTTTGCATTCCTTGCCTGAAAACGAAGGCGATGCGATCGATCTGGTTTACCGTTTACCAGCTATCTTGCAAAATGCCGGTGTGAAATTCTGCCTGCAAAACGAAGGCGACATGGAAGCGATGAATGCGCGCAATTTGCCCTTCTTAGCCGGAACAGCACGCGCTTACGGACTGAATGAAGAAGAGGCGGTGCGCTGTATCAGTTTAAGTGCTTGTGAGATCATGGGGATCGAGAAGCAATTCGGATCCATTGAAGAAGGTAAAAATGCAACCTTGTATGTTTCTGCCGGGAATGCTTTGGATATGCGCACCAATCAAGCCAGTTTGATCTTGGTAAACGGCAATTTTGTCTCCACTACGAACTTCCAAACGGATCTGTATTTGAAGTACAAGAAAAAGTATGGTTTATAAAAAATGATAACAAACTCTTGTCTCTAAAATTTGTTCTTACATTTGTTCAACAACTAAAAAAAACAAAATTATGGCATTCGAATTACCAAAATTACCTTACGCGTACGATGCGTTAGAACCCTATATCGATGCACGCACCATGGAAATCCACCATACGAAGCATCACCAGGCGTATATTACGAATTTGAACAACGCGATCGCGGGTACAGATTTGGAAGGAAAAACGATCGAGGAGATCTTGAAAGTGTGTAAAGACAAACCGGCTGTGCGCAACAACGGAGGAGGATACTGGAACCACAACATGTTCTGGGAAATCATGGGACCAAATGCAGGTGGCACACCAACCGGAGATCTAGCGCAAGCGATCAACGACGCATTCGGAACTTTTGAAAACTTCAAAGACGAATTCGCGAAAGCAGGAGCTACACGTTTCGGTTCAGGTTGGGCATGGTTGTGTGTTGAAGGCGGAAAATTAGTGATCTGTTCTACAGCAAACCAAGACAACCCGTTGATGGGTGAAGGATGTAACGGAACTCCGATCTTGTGTTTGGATGTTTGGGAGCACGCATACTACTTGCATTACCAAAACCGTCGTCCGGATTACATCAACGCATTCTTTAGCGTGATCAATTGGGACGCTGTAGCAAAAAGATACGCAGCAGCGAAGTAAAAACGTTGACTTCATAAAAAATCCCGCCTCATACGAAGCGGGATTTTTTTTTATTTCATCTAAACCAAAATCAGTTATTCATGGATCGCCTCAACAGCGACCACTTCGGGCGCGATCTTCTTCACCGCCTCTTCCAGCCCGGCTTTGATCGTCATCATGCTCATTGAACAATCGCTACAAGCTCCCAATAAACGCACTTTCACGATCCCGTCATCAGTGATTTCCACCAATTCCATATCGCCGCCATCTGCATGCAAATGTGGACGTAATTCACTCAGTGAATGATTGATCTTTTCCGCGAGTTCTACCTTATTCAATGACATATTAAACAGCTTTTACGGCTTTACGCGCTTTCAACGCATTCACCTCGTTCACAAAAGTATCCACTAATTCTTCAAAGGCCTTTGCCGTTGGTGTATTTTCTTGAAAAACAGCAGGTCTACCCACATCTCCGGACTCACGCACACTTTGTACCAACGGAATATGTCCAAGGAAAGTTTCGTTCAAACCGGCCGCCAAATTCTTCACCCCGTCTCTCCCGAAAATGTAATATTTGTTCTCCGGTAATTCAGCAGGTGTAAACCAGGCCATGTTTTCCACCAAACCTACGATCGGTACATTGATCGAATCCAATTTAAACATGTTCACTCCTTTGCGGGCATCGGCCAAAGCCACTTCTTGCGGCGTAGACACGATCACCACACCATCCAACGGAACGGTTTGCACCAAAGACAAATGAATGTCTCCTGTTCCCGGAGGAAGGTCGATCAATAAATAATCCAATTCGCCCCAATACGCATCTGTAAACAACTGCGTCATGGCTTTCGCTGCCATTGGTCCACGCCAAACAATTGCGTCATCCTGAGACGAGAAAAATCCAATCGATAAGATTTTGATCCCGTAGCTCATCACCGGATTGATCATCGGCTGACCATCCACATCGATCATGGTCGGACGTTCACCTACCACATCAAACATCGTCGGCATACTTGGCCCGTAGATGTCTGCATCCACAACGCCAACGCGGAAACCGGCTTTCGCCAATCCACCTGCTAAATTCGCCGTAACCGTAGACTTACCTACTCCACCTTTTCCGGATGCTACAGCGATAATATTCTTCACTTCCGGCAAGATCTTGCGGTGTTCCGCACGTGCTTCTGATGGCACACCTTTCACGGTACACGTAACCGGCGTCTCTTGTCCAAAAACACGTTTTAAATTGAATTCCACCGCTTCTTGCATGCGCTTTCGTGCGTGCAACGCCGGATTGGAAACGTATACCGTCAGTGTGATAGCTGATTCGGAAACCTGCAATTCTTCCACGAAATTCAAACTCACCAAATCCTTTTTAAGATCCGGTTCAAGTATTGTCCCCAACACCTCCAGAACAGCTTCTCTTGTCATCTTTTTCAATTGTGTCACAAATTTACTGCTACTTTAGACTTATTCCAAATAAAAAACCCCTCCAAAATAGAGGGGCTCTTATTTATTCGTTATTTCTTAGGGTCTCGCCGGCCTTACGGGTGTGCTTGGCTTCGGAGTTGTTGGTG
>CAYRVL010000024.1:0-19606 GCA_964427665.1 uncultured Fluviicola sp.
GAAATAAGATTATTTTTGCGCGAATTAACAACAATATAAAAGACATGTACTGGACACTTGAATTAGCATCCTATCTAGAAGACGCTCCATGGCCAGCATCGAAAGATGAGTTGATCGACTATGCTATCCGTGCAGGTGCGCCATTGGAAGTGGTAGAAAACTTGCAGGATTTGGAAGATGAAGGGGATGTTTACGAAAGCATCGAGGAAATCTGGCCAGATTATCCATCGAAAGATGACTTCCTCTTCAACGAAGACGAATATTAATTGCATTCAAAAGAGACTGAGCCGATCAGTCTCTTTTTTTTTACACTAAAAATGCCCGAAACGAATTCCGGGCATTTTCACTCAAACTGTACGTTGTACTTGTTGAACTACAACTTCTTGACCTGCCGCAGGGCAGCGAATTTGTGACTGGAACCGGTAGCAGGTTTGAATTCCTCGATACCCAAGATCTCCAAATCTCCACCTTCTACAATGAAATCATCCTTCATGTGATGTAAATTTTCGATTACGGTGTGATCAATGTATTTACACGCTGTCACATCTAACACCAATTGTTCGGTGTATGGATGCATCAAGATCGCTTTTTTGATCCCAATGAAATTGCTGAAAACTGCGGCGCCTGAAACAGTGATCTTGTTTCCCTCCTTTTTAATCGGAGCTTTAAACATGGTACTCACCGGAACACCAAAGATCATTTGCGTGATCATTTTCAATAGAATTCCTACTGCGATTCCGATCAAAAGGTCAGTCATGAGCGTAACCACGATCGTTGACACAAAAATGATTACTTGTTCCTTTCCAATCTTCGCCATGTGACCAAACTCCTTCGGATGTGCCAATTTCCAGCCCACGCCGATCAACATTGCTGCCAATGCTGACTTCGGGATCAAGCCACTAAACGAAATATCGAAAAGTAAAAAGAGCAATATGAACATGCCGTGGAAGAAATTCGCCCAACGCGTTTTTGCTCCGTTCGATACGTTTGCGCTGGAACGAGCTACCTCACTGATCATCGGCAATCCTCCGAAAACGGAAGCGATCATGTTTCCTACGCCAACGGCGATGAGATCCTTGTTGGTTTTTGATCTGCGTTTCCATGGATCCATCATATCGATCGCTTTTACGGTCAACAAAGACTCCAAACTGCCTACAAGTGCGAACATCACGACATATTTGATGAAAACACCCAAATCGCGCATCCCTTCAAAACTGATGTTGATCTTCATGATATCAAAGAATCCTTGATTGAATTCCAATAAAGGTGAGAACGCAGCCGTACCTTTTGTCGGATCTGCAGCTACATTTTGCACCCCCATGATCTGTACCATAGGAATGGAAACAACCAACACCACAATGGCGCTTGGAATCTTCTTCAACGCTTTGAAAGGTAACATGGGCCAGCCGAAAACGATCACTAAACTCACCAAACCGATGATCGCAACATCGCGATGAGCAAATAAATGCGAGAAGGTGTTTTTCAATTCCAGTAACAATTCTACGGGTTCTACCATGGTTTTCCCTTCCGGTGTCATGGGATTCATCCCGAAAAGAATGTGGAGCTGTTTAGAAATGATAATGATCCCAATTGCGGCCAACATACCATGTACAGCTGAAATCGGGAAGAAATCAGTCAATTTCCCAAGACGCACCAAGCCAAATACAACTTGTAACATCGCGGCCACAAAGATCGCTCCCAGTGCCATTCCCCAGCCCAAGGCAGCATCCCCGTGACCCATTTCAGCCACAGCGCCTGCAACGATCACGATCAATCCTGCAGCAGGACCTTTGATCGTCAACACAGATCCAGCCATCAAGCTGACGATCAAGCCTCCGATCATTGCCGTAACGAGTCCGTAGATCGGCGGAAATTCACTTGCTCCAGCAATACCTAAACTCAGTGGCAATGCCAGCAAAAACACCAGGAATCCGGAAGTCATGTCCGATTTCCAATGTTGTTTCAATCCCAAAAAACCGTCATTCGGCTGTAGGGTTCTATTTATTTTTTCCTTTTCCATATTGATATTCTTTAAGAAGAGCGTTTCGCTACTTCGTGATAATTTTTAATGTGTGGTCCCAGAAAAACTCTGGCATATAAACGAATCAGTGCAATCCCACTGACAATGAAACTTATGGCTACCATCGCTGCTAAAAACACTTGCCCTTCTGCGATATGCGAAAACAATAGGTCTTCTCCAATAAAGGTCGGCGTGATCGGAAACCCAGCAATTCCCAGACAAGCCAGTAAAAAGACCAAGGCAGTACGACGATGTTCGTAAACATGTCCTTGAAAAGCATCCAGTGCAATTCCTCCTTCATGCTTTTTCAACTGATACAATGCTGCAAATCCCACGATACCGGAAACAATGATCCCACTTAAGAAGACCGCAAGTTCCTTAGCCGATAAGTGTTCATTGAAAGCAATTGCCAGCACAATACAAAATTGATTGAACAACAAAAGCACCCACGAGGCAAATACATGTTTTCGCTCTGTAAATGCCTTCAAGACAGCTACCAATCCAATCACAGCGTAGATGTTGGGTAATAAAACCAACCAAAACGGAGCCAATTCTGCGTGAATTGCAAGTAGGATCAAACCGATCAGCATAGTCGGAATAACCACTACAAATGCCCATTTATTAGACAAGAACTGCAGAGAATTCCCCATCCGTTTCAAGGGATTCCACAACCAGCGATACATCCCGGAATCCAAGCGCCATTCCTGAATACTCCAGATGTATAAGCTGTACTCCAAGCGTTTGGGCCAAGAGTCCTCGATGGTCAGATTTCGCGGTTTGAAATGATAGAATTGCTCCCGGATCTTATAGGTAACAATTGATGGAGAGATCAACAATTGGTAACTGCGGTAAAAAGCATTGGCTGCACTGTGCACTAAAGCCACGTTTTCCCAACCCAAGGCGATCTCGACCACGATGACTCCGATCTGGGCGATCGAGGCGTATCCAACCTGACTTTTGATCGTGCTTTGCACACGCGCTGTAAAATTCGCAAACACGAAAGTCACTATTCCGATCAATCCAAAAAACCAGCGTATCCCGATCTGATCTTCCCAATACGGCAACGTGCGGATCAACAGAAAAACACCAATGTGTACCGACAACGAACCGTAGAAAATGGCCGAACTTGGCGTAGGTCCCTCCATGGCTCGCGGTAACCAAGATGAGAACGGAAACAAGGCAGACTTTGCGCTTACGGCTAAAAAAAGTAACAGCGCGATCACGGCTGCTTCCCCACTGTGAACAAGCAAGGCATTGTGGATGATTTTTTCATCGGCAAGTTCGTGAAACGCCACGTTTTGTCCCCACAAGTGATGACTCAGCCACATCGCCAAGATCAACCCTACATCACCGATGCGGTAGATCGAGAACACTTTTACGGCGTTCTTTACTGGCAGATAGCGATCTCTGTAAAATGCGATCAACAGAAAACTGGAAATCCCGAGCACTTCCCAACCGATGTACATCGTTTCGAAATTTCCGGAGAATAAGATCAGCAGATACCCGAATACGAAGAATAAGAACACATTAAAAAAGCGTTTGTATCCAGCCTCTCGGTGTAAGTATCTTCTTGAGAAGATCGCGATCAGAAACAACAGGATTGCGCCAACCAGCAAAAAGGTAATCGATAATTTATCGGCAAAAAGATCCAGATTAAAGACGTAATGACCACTTTTCAAGACGGTTAACTCGGTAAAATGGATCATTATCGCTCCTTGTACGAACCAAAGCACGGAAAACACAACTGCGATGATCAAATTCAATCCGGTGGCAAGTATTACGATCAACGCAATCGTATGCTCCTTGGTTGCAGGCACCAGTAGGGACAACAGAAACGCAAGGAACGGGATTCCTATCAATGTTAAGATAAACTGTTCCATGACTTACTTCTTGATGATAAATGGAACAATGTTTTCCCAAGTGGATTCGATGATCGGTTTCAGATCACTATGCGCTTCCACCGTGTTCGAAATCGGGTTATATACTTCCATCTTTCCTTTTTGAAAACGGAAATAGCGCTGTTCTTCCGGATCCCAAACAATCAAATGAACCCATTCTTCATGGAACCAATTGTACGTTCCGGGATTGCGTTGAATGGCTTCAAAGACCACGGATGGCTTGTGTTCCACCACTACTAACAAACGCATGGGATCATGCACCTCAATCATCTGATACGGAAGTCCCGTTCGCAAGTCGCCATCAATACCGTTCGCTACACCGATCAATCCCACCACGTTGTGCGGCAATTTGGTTCCAGCACCCAATTGTTGATTATCAACTCTAGAAAAATAATATTCTAAGTTGATCCCTCCGGCAACAGGAGCCACAGCATTCAAAATTGTCTCCAAAAAGCGGCCTTCCGGATCGATTCTATAATCGTAACTATTCATAAACGCACGACGATCCAAAAAGGCGTGTTCGGTAAATTGTCTGCGTCCAACAACCGCTAAGGCATTCGTAGCATGATTCAATTCCGGTCTTGGCTCGAACAAGGAAACTGTTCTCATTTTCACCCGATCGTGAACTTTCGGCGCTTCGTCCTTGGTATCGATCGACATAAATCTGCGAGAACGCTCTTTGGCATTTCGGGATAAAGCCAACTGAAACACCGCTTCGTTTTGGGCGTGTGCCTGCTTGGTCGATTCATTCAACTGATCGGTATCGAAAAACTGGATCTCATCGCGAGACGTATCGTGCAACGCTCCGACAAAATGAGTTGTGTAAGGAATGTTAATTCCACGTTCTTTCAGGATCTTGCGCACCGGAGGATGATTTCCGATCCAAGCGATCACACGTGCATTCACAGATCCGGGTCGGCCGGAACACGCACCACAGTCGTAGCCCGCATAGTGGGTATTGTTAACACTGGTTGAACCATGACCAACCGTATAAATGAGCGGCGAAAAATGATCCGTTAATCCAATTGAACGCAGCAGTCCTTCCAAACGGTCCGCCATTTGTTCAACCGTAAATCCCAATTGCAGACCATGCTCGACTTGTCCCGGCACATGTTCAATGATCAGTTTGGATTGAGGATCCATGTGCTTTGTTGGTGACGAGGTAAGCGGTGAAATGGTCGGCCGAACGATGTTTAACGCCAATTTAAAAGGCGCTAACCAGCCAGCCAGGGTGGTAATTACTACACCACCGAACAATCCGTGGTTGCGTTCAGAAAAATGCAGATCTTTCTTCTTTTTCAGTTTATTCTCTACCTCTTTGATCAAGACCTGAGGATTTGTGGGAACGGGACAAACTTTGGTAACGAATTGTCCGCCTTCCGGCTGAAAGAAAAATTCTAAATTAAAATGTCCGGGGGTTCCATAAGTTTGGCACTTGCTATCGATGAGTTCCAAGTGTCTGCGGATCGAACATTCCCGATCATCCATGCAAAACAAGGCTTGAAAATCATGATCATGCTGTTCAATCGGATATTTGGAGCCCGCTTCGAGCGTATTCAACACCTGATCGTAGTAGGACCACTCGTAGGCATCTTGCCAAATTTTCAAGAGGACCATCCCCATCTCCTTTTTCACGGGAGAAAAAAGGGCGATTGGTTTGTGACTGACATACGCTGACATGGGTTCCCAACCTTTTCCAAACACATCATCCAAAACATCCATTTCGAACAGGCATTCCAAGAAGATCAAGTCATGTAAACTAATGGCTTTGCGATGCAACAAAGCATTTGGATCACTTTCCAGCACACTGACCATGCCAGACCAACCCGGATGCGCGAATTGCTGGTCGAATAAATAGTTTTCATACAGATCTTCGGACCCAACCAAAATTCTCAACAGATCTTCCAGTTGGGTTTCCGTGTTAGCAAGAAGTTGTTTCACGCGTTTCGAACTGAACAATCCATCGAAGGCATGACTTTCTAATTTGCGCACACTTTCCAAAAATCCTCCTTGTGAAGACGGAAAATGCCAGGTTGCCACACCTTGATCCACATAACTGCTGATCAATCGAAACAACTGTGGATGAACCCGCGAATCCATATCCACCTTATACACACTTTTCCAATGGTGACGCAATTGTCCGATCCGTTTAGCGGGCTGTACGTCCTCCGGACCATTCATGAGCATGGTGCGATAAAAACTTCTGTTATCGACATCGACATGCGCAACAAGTGCCTTTTCCAAAGCACTTTCTGTTATGGCACCTTTTGCAAAAAGTGCGCGGTATTCTTTCAGTTCTAAATATACTTTGTAGCCAAAGATCGTGGCTGCTTTTTCGAGCGCAGTGTGAAAATCATCTTCCTGAAAAGCATGCAGCGTATTGTGATGTATGAAATCCTTTAACGGTGCTTGTGCCGGAAGATAATGCTTCAAATGCTCGATACACTCCTCTAGCGAGAAGGCATGAGAATTCGTATTCATGTTAAGAGAGCGTTGAGAATTACAAATAAGCAAAACAAGTGGTTAAACCACCTTCCAATTATTGGTAAGCGCTCTAAATGCGGATATTCCTAAAGGTAATGTAGGCCGGTATCGTATTCAGCGAACCAACAGAATAGTTGGACTGAAGGGTACGAAAAACGACGTAATCCTTTTGGGATCTGAAAAAATACGAAAACGCTGAAGCAATGATCTGAATCGAAGTCTGATCGTCGTGATCATCTTCCTCGCTGTCTTCTTCTACCTCATCTTCAGCAAGCCACTCGATAAAATTATGTCCGGTATGTTGAGTTTGGTATACAAAACTTTCTCCGGCGTGGAATGGATGCGGATGTGTAACATGCTGTCCATCAGCTAGCGTGAACAATGGAAGGAAAAGTGCAAGCAGCATGGCTTGCAACATACCGAAACTAAACACAATATGCTTTTTTCCTTGATTCACAACACAAAGGTAACAGAGATCAGGCTCGATTGAAAAAATCGATTCTTATTTTTCTGTTAACGGTTGAATCCGCTTTTTAGACGTTAAATCGGAAGTGCATGATATCGCCATCTTCCACTACATATTCTCGACCTTCAACCTTAAACTTTCCGGCTTCTTTTACCGCCGCCTCAGATCCCAAGGTAGTAAAATCGTTGTATTTCATCACTTCTGCGCGAATGAATCCTTTCTCGAAATCCGTGTGGATCACACCTGCAGCTTGTGGGGCAGTAGCACCAACAGGGATTGTCCATGCGCGTACTTCTTTAACCCCGGCAGTGAAATAAGTCTGTAAATTCAAAAGTGCGTATGCGGAACGGATCAAACGATTCACACCGGGTTCCTCCAAACCAAGTTCATCCAGGAACATCTTGCGCTCTTCGTACGTCTCCAATTCCATGATATCAGCTTCGATCTTTGCTCCGATCACCAACACTTCTGCATCTTCGTCTTTCACGGCTTCGCGAACTTGATCTACGTATTGGTTTCCTGTCAACACAGACGCTTCATCCACGTTACAAACGTACATCACTGGCTTTGAGGTGATCAATTGGAAACGCTTAACGATCTCGATCTCTTTTTCATCCATCTCCATGGCACGTACCGATTTCCCTTGCTCCAAGGTAGTTTTGATACGCAAAGCCAATTCATTTTCTTTCACAGCATCTTTGTCACCTGACTTGATGACGCGTGCCAAAGACTGGATCTTTTTCTCAATGGTTTCCAAATCTTTCAGTTGCAATTCGATATCGATCACTTCTTTATCGCGAACTGGATTTACATTTCCATCCACGTGAACGATATTCCCGTCATCGAAACAACGCAACACGTGTAAGATCGCATCGGTTTCTCGGATGTTTGCCAAGAACTGATTTCCCAAACCTTCTCCTTTCGATGCACCTTTTACCAATCCGGCAATGTCCACGATCTCCATGGTTGTAGGTACTACGCGTTCTGGTTTCACAATGGCTTCCAACTGCTCCAAACGCGGATCCGGAACGCTGATGGTTCCGACATTCGGTTCGATCGTACAGAACGGAAAGTTTGCAGATTGCGCTTTTGCATTCGACAAACAATTGAACAAGGTTGATTTACCAACATTCGGAAGACCGACAATACCACATTTCAAGGCCATGAGAAAAAAATTTGTGCAAAGATAGGAGATTCTTTAAATCTGAGTCTTCTCAAAATGGGACGAGTTCGTATCTTCGGTCTCTCAATTTCATTTTATGTCGATTCTCATCCTTGTTTTTGGTGTTTTCGGACTCGTTGCGTTGATCGTGGCTTTGTACGGATTGACACAACCTCGTCAGGTTTCTCTTACGGTAAGTCGGGAAATACATGCCGACACCACTGCGATTTTTCCTTACATCAGTAACTTGGAAAATTTCGTACAGTGGAGCCCTTGGAGCAAAAAAGACCCGGAAATGAAACAGCGTTTTGAAGGTGTTGCCGGGGAAATTGGCTCTGCGTATTTCTGGTCGGGAAATCGCAAAGTGGGAAATGGTTCCATGACCCTACTGGAACTGGAAGAAACGCGCATGGCAAAAGTAGCTTTAAACTTTGGTCCTCGCGGAGGTGCAGTCGTGCGTTTTGAACTCACACCTATCGAAGATAAGACACGAATTGACTGGATCTTTGAAAATGACTTGGGAGCAAATCCGCTGGGGCGTGCTTTCGGCCCACTTATGAAAAAAATGATCGCAACCGATTTTAAAAACGGACTTATACAACTCGAATATTTATGCGCACGTTCATCCTAATTGGTTTATTTCTTGCGGGAAATGTTCAACTGCTTATAGCACAAGATCATCAAAAAGATTCGTTGGTCATCCGCAAAATCTTCGACGAAGCGTTGACAGCAGGTAAAGCCTACGAAGATCTTCGTTCATTGTGTAAGGACATCGGCGCTCGATTATCCGGTTCAGCCCAGGCACAACTAGCCGTTGAATGGAGCGAACAAAAATTCAAGCAATACGGTTTCGATGCCGTTTATCTGCAACCGATCATGGTTCCACATTGGGAACGCGGCACCAAAGAAGTGGCTTGGTTCAAAACAAAGAACGGAGATGTGGTTCCATTGCAAGTATTGGCCTTAGGAGGATCAATTGGAACAAATGGTCTGTTGCGTGCGGAGGTCGTAGAATTCAAAAGTCTGGACGACCTGCGCAAGAGCGATGAAAAAACCGTCAAGGGGAAGATCGTTTTCTTGAATCAGCCCATGAATCCGAAAGACATTGTCACATTCAAAGCCTACGGTGGTTGTTACGCCATTCGCGGAGAAGGAGCCGTAGAGAGTGCTAAATTGGGCGCTCTTGCCGTCGTGATCCGTTCCTTGGCCTTGCCGCAAGATGATCATCCGCACACCGGAAGTATGCATTACGTGGATTCGATTGCGAAGATTCCGGCTGCTGCGCTTTCTACTAACGCGAGTAATTTGTTGTCGGAAGCTCTCGGCACCGGAAAACTGGAATTGATCCTGGAGATGGATTGCCGCGATTATCCGGATGTACCATCATACAACGTCATGGGTGAGATAAAAGGCAGTGAATTTCCGGACAAGATCATTACCATTGGCGGACATTTGGATTCCTGGGATACCGGTGAAGGCGCACACGACGATGGTGCCGGTGTGATTCATTGCATGGAAGCACTGCGCATATTGAAACACTTGAAGATCCGACCAAGACATACCATCCGTTTGGTATTTTTTATGAACGAAGAAAATGGCAATCGCGGAGGATTGGGCTACGCGCAATGGGTTAAAGAAAAAGGAGAAATCCACGTAGCAGCCATGGAATCAGATCGCGGTGGTTTTAGTCCGAGAGGATTTGATTGCGATGGATCCGACGCGTATGTTACCATGATCCAACAATTCGCAGGACTTTTAAAGCCTTACGGCATTCATCATTTTGAAAAAGGATACGGGGGAGTTGACATTGGTCCATTGAAACGATCATTCGAGGGCATTCCGTTGTTTGGGTTCGTTCCCGACTCGCAGCGTTATTTTGATTTTCACCATGCAGAAAGCGACGTTTTTGAAGCTGTGAATAAAAGAGAATTGGAATTGGGTTGTGCCAGCGTTGCATCGTTTGTATATTTACTGGACAAAACACTCGATTAAGAAAAAACATGATGGATTTCGAAGGCAGACCAAACCCGGATCTAGCGCCGGCTTACGCGAAGTATTATTTTGATAGGTCCATTGGACAGAATAATTTGTTGCATGCTTTGGAACACAATCGGGAACAATTCATGCAGTTCCTGGCATCTTTTCCGGCAGACAAAGCAGATTTCCAATACGCCGACGACAAATGGTCGGTAAAAGGAGTATTGTTGCACACCATCGAAACAGAACGCATTTTACAGTATCGTGCTTTGCGTATTTCGAGAAAAGACAAAACACCGATCGACGGGTTTGACGAAGACAGCTATGTACGCCACAATCAGCACGAGCGCAGAACATTGAGCGATCTGGCATCCGAATTTGAAACAGTTCGTCAGGCAACGATAAGTTTGTTTCGCTATATGAATGCCGCCATGTTGGATGCGGAGGGGATTGCCAATAACAATCCGATTACGCCTCGAAACATTGGCTGGTTCATCATCGGACATACCATGCATCATTGTGACATTATCAAAGAGCGCTATTTGGTAGAGGTTGAAGAGTGAAAACCTGTTCATTACTCGGTTAATTATTTTTAAGTCCAGTTGTTGATATCCACCTGAATACTGCTAACTTTGCAGCGAAATCCTCGTGTGAAAGAATTACCTTTTTCATGCGAAAACGAACAAGTATGGCAGATATATTCGATAAAATTGAACGTAACCGTGGTCCGATCGGACAATACTCTAAAGGAGTTCACGGTTATTTCACATTCCCTAAATTGGAAGGTGAATTGGGGAACAAGATGATTTTCCGAGGGAAAGAGTGTTTGGTGTGGTCATTGAACAACTACCTTGGATTGGCAAATCACCCGGAAGTTCGCGAAGCTGACCGCAAAGCTGCTGAGCAGTATGGTTTGGCTTACCCGATGGGAGCTCGTATGATGACTGGTCAGACATCCGAGCACGAAAAATTGGAAAACGAGTTGGCAGAATTCATGGGGAAAGAGGATTGTATCCTGTTGAACTTTGGATATCAAGGTATGGTTTCGGCGATCGATTCATTGGTTGATCGCAACGACATCATCGTTTACGATAGCGAGGCGCACGCTTGTATCTTGGATGGTATGCGTTTGCACACTGGAAAACGTTTTGTATTCCAGCACAACGACATGGAGAGCTTCGACAAGCAAATGAAAAATGCAACGCGTTTGGCTGAGCAAACCGGAGGTGGGATCCTCGTGATCACGGAAGGTGTATTCGGTATGGCGGGTGACCAAGGTAAATTGAAAGAGATCGTTGAATTCCGCAAGTCAGGAAAATACGACTTCCGTTTGTTCGTGGATGATGCGCACGGTTTCGGAACACTTGGAAAAACTGGTCAAGGTGCCGGTGAAGCACAAGGAGTTCAGGATGAAATCGATGTGTTGTTCGGTACTTTCGCAAAGTCGATGTCTTCTATCGGAGGCTTCATTTGTGCGAAAGAATCGATCATTGAATACTTGCGTTACAACATGCGTTCTCAGATGTTCGCGAAGGCATTGCCGATCACGATCACGATTGGTGCTCGCAAGCGTTTGGAATTGTTGCGCACGCGTCCGGAATTGAAAGACAAATTGTGGGAGATCACGAACGCGCTTCAAAACGGATTCCGTGAAGCTGGTTTCGATATTGGTGCGACAAACTCACCGGTTACTCCTGTATTCATGAAAGGAAACTTGGCGGAAGCCACAAACCTGACATTCGATTTGCGTGAGAATTACAATATTTTCTGTTCTATCGTGATCTATCCAGTAGTACCGAAAGACGTGATCATGCTGCGTATCATTCCAACGGCAGCTCATACGCTGGAGGATGTTCACTACACGATCGAAACATTCAAGAAATTGAAGGAAAAACTAGACAGCGGCGCTTACAAATCTGATGAGTTGGCAGCTGTTGAAGTTGATCGCAAAAAATAATTCGGATTTCCCGATAAAAAAAAGCCTCCAACTCGGAGGCTTTTTTCGTTAAATCACTTTATATCCGGTCCAGATACGATTCTGTGCGTCATAAACAAACACCCGATTGTTGCAGAACGACACCCGAAATCCCCAAGGCCATTCAGCAACCTCAGTACATTTTCCCATAGACAACATCGTACTTCCACTGTAGGATCCTTTTTTCACATCAAAATAGTGAACCATCATAGAATTTTGATCCAAGTATGCCAATTCAAACCCTTTGATCCCGGTATACATCGGTGCATTTTCATTTAAAGCGACCCCGTTCGGAATGGCAAGTATCACTTTCTTCTTTACGCCCATTTTTCCAAGCTTAAAGAAGGAAACAACTCCTTGTTCGGTAAACAATACCATTTTCATTTTTTCTGCATACACAGCAACCGTCTGTGCGTCCATTCCATACGAAAAATCAGTCGCTCTACTTCCTTCAGGCATTCCTTCCTTGTTCAATGTAAAAACGAATCCTCCTTGATTGTTGTAGGTAATCCCCTCCAACGCTTTTGTTTTGGAATTGTACCACATGCCACGTGCATCGTAACCGATTTCTGTTTGTAAGATCGATTCTCCATTTACATTATGTACCTCCAGGGGATAAGCACCATTTCCGGCAAACACCGAATAATACAATTTCTTATCCGGATTGTAGGTCACAGCAAGTCCATTTGTTCCATCAATGGATGAAATCTGTAACATAACATCGCAAATCGCTTGCGAATAGGGTACTTGTGCTTGACCTAAGAATGAAATACTTACCAAGATCGCTAACAAAATTCTCATAACACTTATTTTGAGTGAATGTACATTTTTTCGTTTAGATATGGTGCAACGAAAAAAAAAGGTCAACGGATCAGATTTCGAGGCTCTACCAACTTGTAACGCAACACAAACTCAACTCCTCCTCTCGTCTTTGACATTTCAGACAAGCTAGATACATTGACGTCGTAAGCTATACCAATGGCGTAATCGTGCCATTCTAGCAATCCTTTTACTACCAACGCATCTTTGTTTCGGTAAAATGCACCTAGGGCCATCGACGCTCCCTTGTTGAATCCGGTCACTTTAGAAGCATCTGATATACGGTATTTGAAATAGGTCCCAATTAAAAACTCTTGTGCTCTGTTTTGTCTTTGGTAATAGATCCCCGGCATCACAGCTACTCGTGAATTACCCAAACCAATCGTTCCATTGGCAAAAATAGAATACCGAACACGTAGCATATCTGCATCAGTTGCTAAATCCTTCGAGGTCATGAAGGAATAAACCGGCGTATTCACATGGTACATGGCGAATCCGTAGTTAAACTCCTTTCCATCGTTGCTGGTCATGTAGCGTTCATCGTCTTTGTAGCGATAAACCAATCCAGCCCCAAAGTCTGCGTATGTTATTGAATTGCTCTGAAAACTCTCCCCGCTCAATAGTTGCTCATTAAAGGCATTATTCACATACTGACTTCCCCATCTTCCTTTGTTGGGGTCCATGGATCGCTGACCAATTCCGCCATACATGGCGACACCCAATGTGGAGGTCGGATCCAAGATCAAGTGATAACCCAGCGTAAATGTCCCTTGGAAATTGGTCACTGCAGCATCTCCAGATTGATCGTTGAACAAGTTCAAACCTGCTACAAGATGACCGTTGCGTTTTCTTTTTTTGAAATTCAAGCGACCATCTGCAGAAAAAGCAAAGGTTTTATAGGGTGTAGAAACCGCCTTCCATTGTGTGCGGTAATTCACGTGCGCTTGTAAAGTCGCATTCGCACCTGCTAATGCCGGATTCAATTGAATGGGTGAAAATGGCATCTGGGAAAAATGAATATCCTGTGCTCGTCCGTTGAAGACGAAAGCGATTATTGCTGTTGCAAGAATGAAGTGCTTCATAAGACTCTGATTAACGTACTAATTGAATATTCCCGGAAGTATTGACATCTGTTCCATCCAGCTTTGTACCGATCAATTTGTACACATACACATCCGGATTGGCTGCTTTACTTTTGTAAGTTCCATCCCAACATTTGGTGAGATCATCTGTTTCAAAGATCAGCTCTCCCCATCGATTGTAAATAGAAAAGACAACTTCAGAAAAACATGCTCCCATCACACATAATTGATCATTTAGGTTATCCAAGTTTGGTGAGAACATGTTCGGTACAAACAATTCGCCACATACCGGAGTTACACCAATAGTTACTGAAAGCGTATCAGAACATCCCGTTGCGTCACTAACAATAACAACGTAAATGGTCGTTTCAGATGGAGTTGCAATAACTGTCGCACACGTGTCACAATTCAGACCAGTTGAAGGAATCCAATTGAAGTTTGTGCCCCCTGTTACAGTAATCGACACCGATTCACCGGCATCAATCGAAGCACTCGTAGGCGAAACACTCGCGGCCAGAGAACCAACCTGAAGCACTGTGAAATCCTGATCCGCTGTACATCCATTCTGATCAGTAACGGTGAGCGTATACGTTCCGTTATTTAAACCACTGATGTCTGCTGTTGAGGCTCCATTCGACCAGCTTGGAGTTAGGGTTCCTGTTCCTCCAGTAAAAGTCGCATCAACTGCACCATCTAAAGCACCACATTGTTCGTTTGTCACAACACCAGTGATCTGAATTGCTGAAGGCTCAGTAATTTGGACAGTCGCAGTAGCAACGCATCCACCTGCGTCTGTTACTGTAACCGTATTGGTACCAGCTTCTAATTGCACCGCTGTTGTGTTCGTTTCGCCACTTGGCGACCATGTTACGGAAAAAGGTGCAGTGCCCCCAGTGATCTGAACGCTTGCAGAACCGTCCGTTCCATTTGCACAACTAACCTGCTGCAAGACTTGGACTGTTAATGAAGGTCCATTCAGCGTATTCACATTTCCACTTGCTTGGGCTGTACATCCATTTTGATCTTCGATTGTTACCGTATATGATCCGGAAGGAACACTCGAAATACTCACACTAGTTTGACCTCCTGGATTCCAAGAATAGGTAACAGCTCCTGTTCCTCCAGTGTGACTCGCTGTTGCACTTCCGGTGGCTGCGCCACAATCTGTTGGTGTAGTATTCACCGACGCCAACAATTCTGCAGGTTCAGCGATTGTTACTGTTGTTGATCCGGTACAACCATTTCCATCAGTAGCAGTGATTGTATACGTCATATTATCAAGTGCATTCTGAGATGCGCCACTCAAACTTCCGGGCATCCAAGAATAGTTGTACGTACCATTTCCTCCACTAGCTGAGGCAACAGCAGCACCATCTGTCAAACCAAAACAGCTAATATCTTCTTGATTTGAAATTGTCACCGTAAGCGTCGGACAAGGAGCACTGCATGCCGGAATACCTGCTAAACTGGTTATCACTTGACTATTTCCGCCATTATCTAACACCTGGATCGGGAAAGTACCCGGAGGCATGGCTGTTGCTGCATTGCTGTATGTATTCCATGAAGTGATGTTAACCGCACATCCCGGAGGGAAGGTGCATCCAATCAAACAAGAAGAACAATCCTGAGAAGTTGTTTGACTCTGCCATGTATAAGGCGCGGTGCCGCCAGAAACGGTTAACGAACCATTGGTTTCCTGACATACTGACAAGGAAGTACAGTTATTTACTGTTATTTGAAAAGTACCGGTTCCACATCCCAATTGATAACTAATCGTAAATGTTCCAATTCCAGATACAGAAGGATCAAAAGTCCCCAAACTACCGTTCGTGATTCCGGTACCTGAAAACGTTCCTCCAGGTGTTTGCGGAACCAGATTGAAGGGTGCATCATTCACGCAAAGAGGTCCTGGATCAGTTACACTTGTAATACAGCAAGTGCCCGCAGTTACGCTCACATCATCGATAAAATAATAGGAATAGGTACCACCCTGTAAATTAGTTGCAGCACAGTCATTTCCGGTTCTGATCTGCGTATTGTTCGCAAAGAAATTTCCAATTGCAAAGCGGTTTTCACCTCCTTGAGCAACATAATTCCAATTCACTAACACCCAGTTTACAGTATCTACGAATGGAGTACCAGAGGTCATTAACAACTTTGGATCATTCGTTGGAATAATTATTGGCGTTGGGCTAGCACAGAAATCCTTAGCAATCGGACTGGAACTATTGTAAAAATAAAATCCTAGCTTATCGATTCCCCAACCAGAGCGTGTTGCAAGATTGACATACATCTGGACGCAATAAGATTGTCCGGCAACAAGTGGAGAAGATAGTTCACCTCCCAAATACTCTCGGTAATTATCTACACTGCCGGAAGCAGGAGGACAAGAAGAAAGGATAGGTGGTCTGGATTCAACGATTATTCCGGCATGATGCGTTCCGGTTCTAGAATTTTGATACCCCAATAAGGCGGCTGGAGAATTCACTCCGCCAATAGTCCACGAACAAGTAGCATACAAGTCAGGTGACGAACAACTGTCTCCACCTACATTGGTATTCATATCATCCCAATTCAGCGCTTTTGTTAATTCTGAAGGTCCCATTGGACAGGAGGATGTATTTTCAAAACTTGGGTTTTGAACCAGATTCTGGGCGTGTAGCAGACCAGAAAATAGAAGCATGGATAAAACAAGTGTAGTTACCTTCATAATCTTCTTATTTTTTCTAAAAAAACAAGGATGCTCCAATGAACATCCTTGTAATCACTATTGATTTTGAAAGACACAATTTGCTCCAGACTTGAAACTGCCTAAACTCATGGAACGTTTTTAATCAAAACCATGTTTCTGAAGCAAAAAACCTTAACCTAACCGCTTTTCATTCGAAAAGAAAAAAGAACCGATAACTTAAAAAAAAAAATAGTAGTTCGTAGTAGTAAGTTAACTTTCTTAATAGTTTGTGTCTTACAAAGTATCGAGTCAAAAGTAACTCATATAAACTTTAGTTTTTGAGGGGTTACCCCCTCAATCAGTCCGCAAGTCTATTTTTGTTCTAAAATGCGTTTATTTTCCATGACCCACATGAGCAGGCTGTTGTTGCGTGCATCAAGGTTTAATTTTTTGCAAATGCGCGAGCGGTAATTTTCGACAGACTTCGAAGACACGAACAAGAGTTCCGCTATTTCTTTCGAAGACAATTTTTTGCTGACCAATTTCAGCACCTTCATTTCAGTTGGAGTAAGCGTTTCTAACACTTGTGCGATCTGCAGTTCTTGACTATTCCGGGAGATCGGTTGGTGGTTCAATGCCCGAATTTCCTTTGCCAAGTAGGTTTTTCCGGCTAAAATATCCTGCACACAAGCCACCAATTCATCGGAGGTATTGTCCTTCACCAAATATCCTTTTGCCCCATTGAAAAAAGCCAATTTCACCATTTCCAAATCTTTATACATCGTAAGAATGACCACGTGTATGTTCGGGAAATCGCTTTTCATGAGCTCACAGGTATCCAAACCGTTTTTTTCCGGCATATCGATATCCAAAAGTACCAAATCGGTCTTGGCTCCGGTGTGTAAATAATCTAACACCTCGTTCCCGTTGCTAAAATCTTTGACCTCCACACTGGGAAAGGAAGATTCCAGCAGAAATTTCAATCCACTCCGAAAGATCGGATGGTCATCTGCAATAACTACCTTCATGATTTCTTTAGTTTAATGATCAAATGCACTCCTTTTCCTTTAGCGGTGTTTAATTCCATTTTTCCACCCATTTGATGCACCCGCTCACGGATCGTTAACCAGCCCAATCCAAGAGATTTCAGGTCGGGGTCAAATCCAATTCCGTTATCTCGATATTCCACTAAAAATCCATCCTCCGTTTTCGCGATAACTATCTTCAAGGCACTAGCGTGGGCATATTTTATCGTATTACTCACACACTCCTGAAAAATGCGGAAAAGTTGGGTTTGTTCCATTATCGAGAACGATTTCCATTCATCCGCGATCTCTGAACTGCAGACCAGATCTGTTGCTACTTGAGTTTTCTCCAACAAACTATTGAGTGAGGTTTTTAATCCCAGCTTTTCCAAGGAAGAAGGATGTAACTCGTGACTGATCGTACGCGTGTGATTGATCACCTCTCCGATCTCATTTTCCAATCCTTCCAAATTTGCCAAGCGACCAGTTTGAAACATGTTCACCTTCGATTTGATCACCGACAACAACTGTCCGATGTCATCATGCAGATCTTTGGAAATGCGCGAGCGTTCCGCATCCACTTGTTGAATCAACCCCTGTGAAAAGGCTTTCTGCTGTTTGCGCAAATTGTTGACATTTCGAATATACAGAACCCCCAGAACGGTCACAAATCCTCCGACAAGAATCAAGAACAACAAGCGCCAATTGGCCTCATCGAGTTCTTTTTGCTGTGCCAATAACTTGTTCTTGTTCTGCTCTTCTGCCAACGCGTTTTCCATTCGTTCTTTGCCATAAACAGCCTGCAGTTCTGCTAGCTTATCCTGATTGGTAATGTTATTCAGGCTGTCTTTTTGAGCATGAAAATCTTCGTTCAATTCGTAGGCTAAGCGATAGTCTCCTTTCAACTCCGCAATTTTAGAGCGCACGTTGATCAAATCGATTTGGTTGCTTGCTACAGGTTGCTTTTTGAGGAAATAAGCAGCGGAATCAGCAAACATCGTCGCTTTTCCGGCATTTTTCATATCCACAGCGATCAAGGCTTTGGCCATGTAAGCAACTTGCAGGTACTCCAAATTATCAAAAGACTTCAGCAAACTGATCGCTGAATCTTCGCACGCCATTGCCTCTTTGAATTGACCATTTAATTTATATGCGTCGCCTAAGTTGATATAAGCCGCACTGATACCAAACGGAAAGCCCAAACGCTTGGTCAATTTTACCGTTTCCTTGTAATGCTTGACAGAAGACGCATAGTCTTTCAATTCTCGGTCAACCAAACCCAGGTTGTTCAACAAATTTCCAACTAAACGCCACTCCTGCTGCTGTTTCGCTAAAACCAATCCACGTTCTAAATCCTCACGTGCCGCATGGAACTGTTGATTCTCGTATTTCAAGAGTCCAAGATTGTTCAACAGGAAAGACGTGAAATAATCTTTTTTATGTTTTTCAGCTAATTTCAATCCCTTCAGATAGTAAGAAACTGCCTGATCATCCATCATCCTTCCTTCATACAAAATCCCCAAACCGTTGTAGATCTCAATCTGATTTTCAATCAAATTCGCAGCTTTAGCCTCTTTCAACAATCGCTTGAATTCATTTTCTCCGGCTATTTCATCGACCTCTGTCAGCATAAATGCCATGCGCACCCGTGTTGCATTCTCCAATTGGACATCCTTATGATCACGAGCTATTTGGATGGCTTTTGCGTAATATTTTCGAGCCTGCGGATAATTGCTGGAGTAATAGTAAAAATTCCCGTAGTATTGATAGATCAGACCCTCGTCGTAGAAAGAACCGTATTTCTTTGCCAAATAGATCGCTTTCGCTCCTTTGGAAAAAACCGCAGAGCTATCATACAACGTGGCCTGACGGATCTCTTTCTTGAGCAGTTCCAGGTCCGCATGCGCTTGTCCTACACCAAAAAAAGGCAGAAAGCAGCAAAGAATTCCGAAGATGTAGTTACGCAGGCACGTCATTTCGCAGCAGATTTATTCAAAAGTACATTTTTTTGTTTTAGTTAAATTTGT
>CAYRVL010000024.1:19706-35521 GCA_964427665.1 uncultured Fluviicola sp.
CCGGAAGAATGCAGTGGTGAAGAAGAACGCTCTTCCAGTTTTTATACCGATCCGAAGGTCACAACCGGTTCCGCAACAAATGACGATTACAAAGGCAGTGGCTACGATCGTGGGCATATTGCTCCGGCAGGCGACATGGGGTATTCGGCTATCACGATGAAAGAATCCTTTTTCTACTCAAATATGAGCCCACAAGTTCCATCATTTAACCGAGGGATCTGGAAGAAACTGGAAACACAAGTACGCGACTGGGCGAAGAATGGAGATACCTTGTTGGTGATCACGGGTCCCGTTTTAAGCGACTCCTTACAATTGGAGAAGATTGGACCCAATGAAGTGCGTATTCCGAAATCCTACTACAAAGCAATCATCAAACGCACGGATGCGGGCTACACGGCTATTGGTTTTATCCTACCAAACGAAGCGAGCAGCGCTAGTTTGAGCACTTACGTTGTTTCTTGGGATGAGATCGAAAAGCAAACCGGACTCGACTTTTTGCCCGGAATCGCCAAAAAGAAGCAAAAAGCCGTAGAAAACAATGTCAAACTTGAGAATTGGTCTGGATTATCCGACTCAAAGTCTGAATAGAAAGCGTATTTTTGTCGTATGCTAACATCCATTTTCACTCCTCCAAAGCTAAACAATAACGACATTGTTTATGAGGCGAAGTACATTTTGGCCTACCGGATGAGTTTGTTCTTGGTGTTGACAATCGGAATTTTAGACATCATACTTTACGCGTATTTCAGTGTTATCACAGCGGTCATTGCACTTTCAGCCTTTTTATTGGCATTGGTGATGATGTTTTCGATCCGAAAAACAGGTAAATATTACACGCAAACCCTTTGGTTCAATCTTTTTGGTGCGGCGGCTTGCTTAACAACCCTTTTTGCCGTAAAAGATCAGCCGCATGTGGTGGACGTGTTTTGGATGGTGATCAATATCTTGTTTGCATTTTTAATTCTGGGTAACAAATGGGGATTGATCCTGACAGTATTACATGGATTGAGTATCAGCATTTTCTATGCCTTTAGTTTCCAGGAACAAGTCTATCAATTGAAAGAACTTTCACAAGTACAAATTCTGAGTACGGCATTGAATGTTTTGATCTGCTTTGTGATTATTGGTTATTTGTGCTGGCAGAATATTCGGATCAATCAATTTGCGAAAGAACAGCTGAATCATGCGCAAGAGGTATTGCAGGAGCAATACAACATCATTTCGAAGCAGAATGAGGAAAAAACCGTGATGTTGAAAGAGATCCATCACCGCGTGAAGAACAATTTACAGATCATTACAAGTTTACTGAGACTGCAGTCACGTGAATTGGAAAATCCGGAAGCGATCGCCAAATTCAAGGATGCTACCCACCGCGTGATCGCGATGTCAATGATCCACGAGAAGATGTATCAGAGCGACCACCTCTCTACGATGCACTTGCGTGAATATTTGCACGATCTGTCTTCCGACCTGGTGAGTTCTTATCAATCCGGATATCCGGTGAAACTGAACATTCACTGCGATGTGGAATCGATCGGATTGAAATCCATTGTTCCCTTGGCGCTGATCTTGAACGAATTGATCTCAAACTCGTTGAAGTACGCCTTCGACGACTACGACAATTGTTCCATTACCATTGATTTCACGCACTACCAAGGCAATCTGTGCAAATTGGTCTATTCAGATAGTGGAACCTGGAAAGCGCCTTCACGACAAGGATCGTTTGGTTTGGATTTGATCGAATCACTTACCGACCAGCTCGAAGGAACGCTGAAAATGGAAACCTATCCGGTGACGCGTTTTGAGTTTGTATTCAGTCCGCTGGAGGATGAGTAATGCTCAATGCCACCCTTTCTGAATTTCCGTCACTGCCGCTACCACGTATTCTACACCGATGGCAATCACGATGAATCCGATGATGCGCGAAACCGCATTGATCCCGGAAGCACCTAGCAATTTCACGATGAGTGGCGCACCGCGCAAAATGGCAAAGACCGTAAAACAAACCGCAAGCATAGCTGCTACCGCACTGATTATTTGTGTCTGTGACTGATACATGTGATTGAAGGTGATGAGCAAGGAGATCGATCCGGGTCCGGCCAACATGGGTATAGCGAGTGGCGTGAGCGACACCTCCGTACGCGTTTGCACATCCACTTGTACACTGCTTTTTTTCATCCCTTTATGCTTTGCGAAACTTCCTGTGAGCAAGGCAAATCCTGAAGTGGCAATGATCAATCCTCCGGCCAAACGCAAGGAATTGAGTGAGATACCAAAGAATGCCAGCACATATTTCCCGGCAAAAAACGCGATCAGCAAGATCGCTAATACATTCACTGCTGTCCAGAGCGCAGTTTTATTGCGATGATGCTTTGCATCGTCTTTCGTGAGTGCTACAAAGATCGGTACCGTTCCCAAGGGATTGATCACAGAGAATAAGGCAGAAAAGATGGTGATAAAAAGTTCCATTGTTTTTGCTGCAAAATTCGCGATTCACAGCTAGATAGAAGTTAGCCCTGCATCAGCAATACATGATCATTTTGTTGCCCAAATACCGATTTCCTAATGAATCCGTAACACCCAGTTGTTCGACCGAGATCCATGTTATTGTCGCATTTTATTCACGTGATCGTAAAAACCTTACGACCTCCTAACGGATCTTTGCATTGTTGATTACTTTTTAATCATATTATGATTCATATCTAATCATTTGTGTAATTTTGTAAAGCCGACGAATTAGAATAAAGCACCCGCAACGCCTTGGAAACAGTGAAGCGGATTCCTCTTCGTCTCTTACAAACGGAAAACGATATGCACGATCGGTGCGCATGAACGATTTCATGCGACCAGCTAATTTATTGACCAAATTTTGGAGACATGAACGAACAGCAACGTGCCATTGTACACATGGATCTGGACACTTTTTTTGTGTCCTGCGAGCGACTCATCGACAGTCGTTTGAATGGAAAACCTATTCTGATCGGAGGAACATCCGACCGCGGTGTTGTAGCCGCTTGCAGTTACGAAGCTCGGCAATTCGGCATCCACTCGGCCATGTCGATGAAAATGGCCAAAGAACGCTGTCCGGAAGCCATCATCATCAAGGGGAATTCCGGAACGTACACCAAGTATTCGCGCTTGGTTACCGACATCATCCGCGAATCCGTACCCGTGTATGAGAAATCGTCCATCGATGAGTTCTACATGGATCTCTCCGGCATGGATCGCTTCTTCGGCTGTTATCAATACGCCAGCGAACTGCGTCAAAAGATCATCCGCGAAACCGGATTGCCGATCTCTTTCGGATTATCCACCAATAAAACGGTCTCGAAGATCGCTACCGGCGAAGCAAAACCCAACAACCAGATCAACATCAATAAAGGAACTGAAAAACCCTTTCTGAGTCCGCTCTCGGTACGGAAGATCCCCATGGTGGGACTCAAAACCTACCAGACACTCTGCAATCTGGGAGTAAAACGCATTGCTACCATTCAGGAGATGCCGCAGGAAATGTTGGAAAGTGTGCTCGGACAAAACGGTTCTGTGATCTGGAAAAAGGCGCAAGGGATCGATAATTCACCGGTGATTCAATACAACGAGCGCAAGTCGATATCGAACGAACGCACCTTCGATAAGGACACCATCGACGTCGTGAAACTGAAAGGGATCCTGGCTGCCATGGCTGAAAATTTGGCCTTCCAATTGCGCCGTGGACAAAAAGTGTGCGCGTGCATCACCGTGAAGATCCGGTATTCCGATTTTCAAACACAAACCTTACAGCGTCGCATTCCATACAGCTCCGCAGATCACGACATCATTCCCATCGTGATGGAATTGTTCGAACGCATTTACAACCGCAGGCTACTCGTGCGACTGATCGGTGTTCGACTCAGCGAACTCGTAAACGGACATCACCAGATCCGCCTATTTGACGACAATGAACGCCTACTCGATCTCTACAAAGCAATGGACAAGATCCGGGATCGTTTTGGCGAACGCGCAGTCATTCGCGCCGTTGGTTTACAAGCGCGTACGATCGGACATTTCAATCCGTTTACCGGAGAACCGCCTTTATTACTGGCAAACAGACGCGTTTAAGACATGTTCACGCATTCGGCATACAGCTTACGCTACGGAATGGTCAATCCGGAAGAACTGGTTCATTGGGGACAAGAGGCAGGCTACGAACGCATTGTTCTGGCTGACATCAACAATACTTCCGGTGTTCTGAGTTTTGTGCGTCACAGTCAGGAATGCGCACGCACGCCCGTTGCCGGGATCGAGATCAGAAATGGCATGCAGCTGTGTTACCTGATCATTGCTCGGAACAACCGCGGTTTTCATGAAGCCAACACCTTTTTGAGCAACTACTTGCACCAGGAGAAAGCATTTCCGGAACGCGCGCCTCACCTCGGCAATTGTTTCGTAATCTATCCGTGGGAGCAAGCGCCAGAAAAACTCCATCACCAGGAATACATCGGTATTGCACCGCATGAAGTGAATCGCTATGCCCACAAAAAGCCGCTTAATGAACCCAAGTGCATCGCATTTCCTTTGATGACTTTCAGATCGAAACAGGACTTTAACACCCACCGCTTATTGCGTGCCATTGACAACAACTGCCTGCTTTCCAAACTATTGCCAACAGAACAAACCCGCGAAGATGAGCGCTTTCTTTCCCGCGAAGAATTAGTAAAAAAATACGCTTTGTACCCGGAATTGGTGGAACGCAGCGAAACCCTTCTCGCTTCCTGTTCCATTCATTTTGAGTTCGGGGATGATGCTCATTCGCAAAACATTGCCACATATTCCGGCTCGAAGGAAGAAGACCTGGAACTGGTAAAGCAACTTTGCGCAGACGGATTGGATCGCCGCTACACCGTGGTCACCGACGAGATCATCGCACGGATCGAAAAAGAGATCGAGATCATTGCCGAAAAAGACTACCTCTCCTACTTCCTGGTGGCTTGGGACATCATTTCTTATGCGCAAACAAAAGGCTATTTCCACGTGGGTCGGGGAAGTGGAGCCAACAGCATCGTCGCTTATTTGCTCGGAATTACCGACGTGGATCCACTGGAACTGGACCTCTACTTTGAACGCTTCATCAATTTGTATCGCAAGAATCCACCGGATTTCGACATAGACTTTTCGTGGCGCGATCGCGACGATGTCACCCAGTACATATTTGATCGCTTCCCAAATGCGGCTTTACTCTGCACGTACAACACTTTTCAATACCGCGCTACCATGCGTGAACTCGGAAAAGTATTCGGTTTGCCCAAACACGACATCGATGCACTTTGCGAAGGCAAAAAACCACCGGCCGACACCGATCAGATGCAACAACTCGTGATCAAATACAGTAAACTGATCGCCGGATTGCCTTCTCACCTCAGCATCCATGCAGGCGGGATCGTCATCTCTGAAAAACCTATTTCATGGTTTTCGGGAACCTTCATGCCGCCCAAAGGATATCCCACCACCCAATTCTCGATGCTGGAAGCCGAAGACGTGGGTTTGTACAAATTCGATATCTTATCGCAACGCGGTTTGGGAAAGATCGTAGAGGCCATCGACATCATTCGGTACAATCAGCCGGAAAATCCGCCGCACGATATACACGATGTGAAGCAATTCAAAACCGACGACAACATCAATCGTCTGCTGCGCGAAGCGAAAGCGCTGGGATGTTTTTATGTAGAATCGCCGGCCATGCGGATGCTGATGATCAAACTCCACACGAATTCCTACCTCGAACTGGTTGCAGCAAGTTCCATCATCCGTCCGGGAGTTTCCAGTTCGGGTATGATGCGTCAGTACATTCTACGACACCGTGAACCGGAAAAACATCTATCGGACGCACATCCGGTGATGCTGGAGATCATGCCCGAAACTTACGGGGTAATGGTTTATCAGGAAGACGTGATCAAAGTGGCACATTACTTCGGTGGCTTGAGTTTGGCAGAATCGGATGTGTTGCGGAGGGGAATGTCAGGAAAATTCCGTTCCCGCGACGAATTCCAACGGGTGAAAGATCAGTTCTTTGCCAACTGCAAACGCAAGGGCTATGCCGACGCAGATGTGGCAGATATTTGGCGACAGATCGAGAGCTTCGCCGGATATGCTTTTGCAAAAGGACACTCGGCTTCTTATGCTGTAGAAAGTTACCAGAGTCTGTACTTGAAAGCGTACTATCCGCTGGAATACATGGTGGCCACGATCAACAACTTTGGCGGCTACTACCGCACAGAGATCTACGTGCACGAAGCGCGCAAACTGGGCGGTGACATTCAGGCACCATGTATCAATCGCGGCGGGTATCAAACCATGATCGAAGGAAAGACGATCTATCTGGGTTTTCAGCACGTAGCAGGCATCGAAGGAAAACTCATTGCAGAGATCATCCGCGACCGAAAAATACGCGGCGCGTTCCAGTCGTTCGACCAGTTGCTACGCCGGGTACACATTCCCTTAGAACAGTTACTATTGCTCATCCGTGTAGGCGGTTTGCGCACCTTAGGAATTCCTAAAAAAGAACTGCTTTGGAAGGCACACTTATTCCACAACAAAGCTACCAAGCGGACGACACAGCCCGAATTATTCGAACAAGAGAGTAAAGATTATGCGCTTCCACCTTTATCTGAAAGTAAGCGCGAAGAGGCCTTCGAACACATGGAGTTGTTGGATTTTCCGTTGTGCGACCCTTTTGAACTCATCGACGAGCAACTGGAATCGCATGTACTCGCAAAGGATCTGCCTCGCTTTATACAACATCACATCCGTACTTACGGGTATTTGGTCACTGTAAAACGTACCAAAACCGTGAATGGCGATCAGATGTTGTTTGGCACTTTACTCGATCCGGAAGGCGAGCAATTGGATACCGTTCATTTTCCGCAGGTGGTCGGATTATTTCCTTTCAGGGGAAAAGGGATCTATGAGATCTGTGGAAAGGTTGTGAACGAATTTGACTTTTTATCCATTGAGATCAGTACTGTGCGTAAAATTCCCTTTTGTGACGATCCCCGTTATCAGGACAACACCTCCCAATGATTCGACTGATAATTTTCGAACAAGCGATCAATCTTCCTAAAGGAAATGTAAATTTGGACCAGCAAAATAACCAAATGGTCGTATTACAAACGTCAATCACTCCCGTGTTGATCCCCTTTTTATTGTTCACACTAGCCACATTGGCCCTTGGAACGCTCCTCATCCCGCATGTTTCCAAGATCTTGTACAAGGAAAAGAACTACATACAATTATCCATTGCCAAACGACTTACAGCGTCTTCGATCAGTATTGCTTTTACCGGACTGATCAGCGGCACCTCCGTTTTTTACTTGAATCAATTCTTCCAATTCTTAGAAAGTTAAACCACCCTGCGCAGCACAAGCAGATTTATTGGTAATTTTCGGGAATTCAAACTACCTCTGTGCAAGAAAATAACGATACTACACTCCAATTTTCAGGTTTGAGCGACGATGAAGTTGCTAATCAACGTGCCTTACATGGCTGCAATGAAATGCCGAAAGGAAAAAATCTATTCTTGGAAAATCTCCAAGACACCGTTAGTGAACCCATGTTCATCTTGCTGTGTTGCACCAGTATCCTTTATTTTATTTTAGGTGAGGTCTCGGAGGGTTTCACGATGCTCACGGCACTGATCCTTGTAGCCGCGATAGATGTGATCCAAAACTTCCGCAGTCAAAAAGCCATCTCCGCATTGAATCGCATACACGAAGGTCAAGCGAAAGTGATCCGAAACAACAAACCCACCCTGTTAAGCGGTGATCAGATCGTCTTAGGGGATACCATCATTTGTGAAGAAGGCAGTATGATCCCGGCAGATGCTGAAATTTTATTATCCAATGACTTTTCTATCAATGAAAGTATCCTGACCGGAGAATCCGTTGCTGTGGACAAAACGGGAGGAGACATCATTTATCAAGGCACACAAGTGATCCGCGGATATTGTTACGCAAAAGTCGTCGCAATTGGACAAAAAACATCGCTCTCAGGAATCGGACAACTGATCGAAAGTGCCGGAAAAGAGAAAACACCCTTACAGGTAAAAGTGAGTCAATTTGTCCGAAACATGTTTCTTGGCGGACTCATTGCTTTCCTATTTGTTTGGGGATATCAATGGTATTTGAGCGAGAGCATCTTGCATGGATTGCTTCATGGACTGACGATTGCCATGTCCGTTATTCCGGAAGAGATCCCGGTAGCACTTTCTACGTTTATGGCACTCGGAGCTTATCGTTTGCTCAAAAAAGGAATCATCGCTCGTTCACCAAAAACAGTGGAAACATTGGGAAGTGCCACTGTTATTTGCGTTGACAAAACGGGCACACTCACCCAAAACCTCATGGATCTGCAATATGTGGACGATCTGGAACTAGGCACCTTGGAGATGAAGATTGGAACAGCCTTTTCCAAAACCCTGGATATCGGATTGTGGGCCAGCGAGATAGACCCTTTTGATCCGATGGAAAAATCGATCCATCATTGGTACGGTAGTTTAACAACGGACGATCAACGCGCAAAAAACCGCATGGTCCAAGAGTTTCCCTTAGCCGGTTCTCCCCCTTCCATGACACACCTATTCCAAGGAGAAACAAACGAACGCATCATTGCATGCAAAGGCGCCTTGGAAGCGATCTTTGATAAATGTCAATCACCTGCTGATTTTCGCGAATTATGGCGGGAAAAAGCCAGTTCCTATGCCCGAAAAGGTTACCGGGTTTTGGGAGTTGCACAAGGACAATCCGACAAAGAACTTCCGGTAGAACTTAGTGATATCGACTTTCAATTTTGCGGACTCTTAGTATTCCAAGATCCTATTTCCCCGGATATTCCACGGGTGATCGAAAATTTCAACGAAGCCGGTGTCCGCGTAAAAATGATCACGGGTGATTTTCCAGAAACCGCCGCAGCCATTGCAGAACAATGCGGTATACCAACGGGAAGAATACTAATAGGTGACGACATCAAACACATGACAGATGCCGAATTGCGGGATGTTGTGGCTGAAACTGGAGTTTTTGCGCGCATAAAACCAGAACTAAAATTGCGCATTGTTTCAGCTTTACAAGCACGAGGCGAGATCGTATCCATGACCGGAGATGGGGTGAATGATGGTCCAGCGTTAAAAGCTGCACACATCGGTATTGCTATGGGAAAACGCGGAACAGATGTAGCAAAAAGTGCTGCCGGACTAATCCTTACCAACGACGAAATGGGACGGATGGTGGATGCCATCTATTTGGGAAGAAGGATTAATTTGAACTTATCACGAGCAATTCGCTACATCGTTGCCATTCATATACCGATCATATTATTAGTCATCCTACCCATGTTCTTGTTGTGGTTGCCAGACACCCTGTTCTCCCCCATTCACGTCATCTTGTTGGAATTGATCATGGGCCCAACGTGCTCTCTTGTTTTTGAAAATGAAACCCCAGATCATCGCGAAATGCAGACACCAATTTCCAGTACCAAGGCACTTATTCCAAAACAGCAGCTCTGGCGAACCATTTTCCAAGGTGTCTCGTTGACTATGTCTTGTGTCGCAACAGCCTACTTTGTAAACCGTTGGGGACATGATGCCAGCACCATGCGCACGGCCGTTTTTTATACTTTGATCATCGGAAACATCTTTTTAACGATCTTTAATCGCTCAGACATGTATACCGTTTTTTCCGGGAAACTGAGCAAAAACAAAACGGTCTACTGGATCATCGGGATCACTTCCGGGATCTTGGCGTTGATCTGGTGGCTACAACCGCTGCAGGATTTGCTAGAAATGACCCGTCTTTCCACGCGCCTGCTCTTTACTGCCTTTGGTTTTGCAATTCTGGGAACCGTTTGGATCGAGATCAGAAAATTGTTCCTACACATCAATAAGCATTAAGATGAAACGTTATTCACATCCTGTATTCTTCGTTCTGCTGAGTTTGGTATTCACATGGAGCTACACACCGGCATGGACGCAATTCACCCAAGCAGACTCGTTGCGCGGAGGTTATGGTACTACCCGAGATTGGTGGGATGTGACCCATTACGATCTGAACGTTCAATTCTTTCCTGATAAGCAAGAGATTACCGGTAAAAACGTCATCACCTTTGATGTGGCATTGATCCGAGAGCATTTCGTCTTGCAGATCGACCTGCAAAAACCGTTGATCATCGATAAGATCGAGTTGAACGGCGACATCTTGGAGCTCGCATCTATAAAAACTGTTGGCAATGCTCATTTGATCGAACTACCCGGAGGAACGATCCGTCCAAAAGCAAACCATGTTACCGTTCACTACCACGGTCAACCACGCAAAGCCGTGAATGCTCCCTGGGACGGCGGCGTAATTTGGCGCAAAGACAAGAACGGATTGCCCTGGATCACCGTAGCTTGTCAAGGACTGGGAGCCAGTGTTTGGTTTCCCTGCAAAGATTCTCAAGCAGACGAACCGGATAGCGTGCGTATGACCTACACCGGACCATCATCCGTAAAATGCATCAGCAACGGGATCTTGGAGCGTTCCGAAAATCATCCGAATGGCACGAGTAGCTATACCTGGAAAGTGAGTAATCCAATCAATAATTACTGCATGATCCCGTATTTCGGTGATTACGTGAACCACCACGATCATTATTCGGGAGAGAACGGACAATTGGAAGTAGACTATTGGATTTTGCGCGACGATTTGGAAAATGCGATCCCACATTTTGAAGATGTGGCTAAAACCTTGAAGGCCTTCGAACATTGGTTTGGTCCGTATCCGTTTTACAGCGACGGTTACAAGATCGTGCAAGCTCCACATCTAGGCATGGAGCACCAAAGCGCCATTGCGTACGGAAATCAGTTCAAAAAAGGCTACATGGGTCGCGACCTGAGTGGTTCAGGATATGGTATGGGTTGGGATTTCATCATCGTACACGAAAGTGGACATGAGTGGTTTGGCAACAACATTACTACCAAAGACATCGCCGATATGTGGGTTCATGAGAGTTTCACCAATTACTCCGAAGTGTTGTTTACGGAATATTGGTTTGGAAAAGAGGCCGCAGATAGTTATTGCCAGGGTTTGCGTCGGAACATTCAGAATGACAAACCGATCATTGGGAAATATGGCGTACAGGAAGAAGGATCCGGCGATATGTATTACAAAGGATCGAACATGCTTCATACAATTCGTTGTTTGGTACAAAACGATTCCCTTTTTCGGGAGATGTTGCGAACTATGAATCAACAGTTCTACCATCAAACAGTGACTGGAGCGCAAATTGAAGCATACATGTCGAAAATGCTCAAGATGGAACTTTCTCCCGTATTCGATCAGTATTTGAGGCAACAATATCCTCCAACGCTTGAAGTAAAAAACATTCGTGGCGGTGTCAAATACCGCTGGGTTAACTGTGTAAAAGGCTTCGATATGCCCCTGGTCGTGCATGGCAAATTATGGAAATGTAGCAGTAAATGGACCAAACGCAGCTTGAAACTACCAAGCGATTTCACGATCGATCCGAATCTCTACATACGCATCAAGTAGTAGTCAAAATTGTTTATTTCTTTTCAGGAACGCTTCGATTTTCAGGGGGCAAATTTGGTACTTTTGCAAAAAACTATTGCCATGTTGACACTTGATCCAAAAGAACTTCCCGTACCGAAATTACACGGTTATTTATTGGGAGCGATTGGTCCCAGACCCATTGCCTTTGCATCTACAGTGGACGAAAATGGCGTAAACAACCTGTCGCCGTTTAGCTTTTTCAATGTGTTTTCAGCAGCACCACCTATCCTGATATTTTCGCCTGCCAGAAATGGACGTACGAACACGACCAAAGACACGTACAACAATGTCAAAAAAGTTCCGGAGGTGGTTATCAACATTGTGAACATGGACATCCTGCACCAAATGAGTTTGTCGAGTTCGCCATTTGCACCTGAAGTTGATGAATTTGTGAAGGCCGGCTTGACACCTGTTGCTTCCGAAACCATTCGTCCCATGCGCGTCCAAGAAGCTCCGGTTCAATTTGAATGCAAAGTGAATCAGGTGATCGAATTAGGCGATCAGGGTGGCGCCGGAAACTTGGTGATCTGTGAAGTTACGAAGATCCATATCCACGAAGATATTTTGGGCGATGATGGCATGATCGATCAGAAAAAGATCAATTTAGTGGCACGGATGGGCGGTAATTGGTATTGTCACGCAAACGAAGCGTCCATGTTCGAAATCACCAAACCAATCACGACTATTGGTATCGGGTTCGACAATTTACCGGAGGATATCCGAAACAGTAGCATACTTGATGCCAATGACTTAGCTCAACTCGCTGGAATTACCGAATTGCCAAACGAAACCGATGTAAACGAGTATAAGCTTTTGGAATTAAGCGATATTTTCGTAACTTTAGAAGACGAGCCTGCAAAACTCGAAGAAGCTTTGCACGTGCGCGCCAAATCACTATTAGCAAACAACGATATTGAAGGTGCTTGGATGACCCTCCTCGCTTTCAATGATTAAATAAATAACCAGTAACATGTTTAAAATTTCCGGAACTCTTAAAGTAAAAAACGGTACAGTACAGGTATCAGAAAAATTCTCCAAGCGTGAATTTGTTCTAACCGAAAACTCCAGTATGTATCCGCAAGATATCCTCTTCCAATTGACACAAGATAAGTGTGCGCTTTTGGATGCCTTCCAACCAAATGAGCAATTGGAAGTGTCGTTCAACTTGCGCGGTCGCGAATGGACAAGTCCACAAGGCGAGGTAAAATACTTCAACACCTTGGAAGCATGGCGTATCGAACGCGTTGGTGCAGGAAATCAAATGGGTGGTGGTATTCCAGCTGGTGGACCAAGTGCGATGAGTTTAGATCCGATCCCAAGCGCACCGGCAGCTTCCACAGCTCCAAGCGATGATGACGATCTACCATTTTAATTCGAAAGCCCGTTAAAACCGGGCTTTCTTTTTACACCCAATTCAATTAGGCATGAAAATACTGCGTAAGTTGCAGGCAATATTTGCTCTATTACTACTTGGACAAATCGGATTTCTTGCCGTGGTTCATTTCTTTATACAACCGGCTGCACCACTGGGGCAAGAGGATGATATTTTACTGTATATTTTGCCCATCATTATGGTGTTTGCATTGACAACCGGTGGTCTACTGAGTAAACAGCGTTTCATTGAAAGCCGGAAATTGACAACCTTGGACGAGAAGCTGCGCATTTATCAATCCACGAGTCTCATTCGAATGGCACTTTTAGAAGGCGCCAATATCACGGCAATTGTATTTTATTTAACGGGAGGAAATCAAGCCGTCGCACTCATGGCAATCATCGGATTATCAGCCTTCGTCAGTTTGTTGCCAACAACTTCCAGAATGCAACGAGAATTGGCACTTCAAGAAGAAGAGCTGTCTTAGCGACCTTTCCATTCCGGTTGGGTGAACATCGCATTACCGATCAAGGCCAAAATGTAGATGGGATAACCGAATTCAAACAACAACAATCCGGTTATTGTTTTTGCATCCAATGATTTGGTATCCATTCGAATAAGCGCTAGGTCTAAGGATCCTTTCAACAAAATCGTCAGTAAGGTAAACCACTGCGCACCCGCAAACCAACTGAGCAATAAGAGTAAGAAGTAGCTCAAGTGCAATCCTACCGCCCAAATACCCAAAAAACTATTCAGCGAATCGCCGACATTTCCTGTTTTATTCATCCAACGGACACGCTGCTCCATCGTTTCAGCAAACGTTTCTGGAGTTTCTGTATATACTTTCACTTGAGGTATTTCTGCCACTTCGATCTTCTTTCCGGCCTCTCGAAATGCGCGCAAAGCATACATATCATCACCCGACAAAATGTGATCGTGCTCCTCAATATCGTCGACCTCATCGTAGCTACTCACCTTGAAAAGCAAATTAGCACCGGAACAATTCACTGGTCGCAACCACCCCGAAACACCCCGATTGATCAGTGTTGTGAACAAATACTCTAAGGTGAAAAAGTGATGCCACCAACGTTTTCCTACCATTTCAACAGGAAGGATGACCATGTCCGCTTCCGGCATGACCAAAAGCGATTTGATGTATTCCTTACCAAACCACACATCTGCATCCAAGGTCAAGCAATACTCGGTGCGCACGTGATCGACCCCAAATCGGATTGCCCGCTTCTTACCACGTTGTTCTGGTGGTAGGTTCAACAACCGATACGGAAAGTGCTCCAAATCCTTGAAAAAAGGCAAAAAGTCATCGTCAGAGTGGTCATTTACAAAGATCCATTGAGCGGGTTGATAGCGCTGACTGCGTATACAGGAAATGAGCTTTTGGAGATTTTTGGTTTCATTTCGAAAGGGAATCACCACCGTTACTTCATCCAGTGACATTTGCGGTTTTTGAGAATTCGCCAATCGCAAGCGCTGAATACCGAAGATCAATCCAAAAATAGAAATGGCATATAACAGGAACCAAATGCTAACGAACCACATGTTGCTTTTCTTTTCGCGGAATCCAAACAAAAGTACTGAAAGCGGCAGGAAGTACAATATTGATCAACCAAATCAGCAAGCTTGCCAACAAAATATCCGGAATGGCAACTCCCATTTGGGTGAATACATAAAGTGCGGCCGTTTCGCGGATCAAGACTTTTCCAGACCACAGCGATGGCACGAATGCAGTTAGCAGATACACAAACCACACCCCGAACAGCAAAACTTCGAAATCGGAGTAGCCCAAGGACACAAAAAGAAGTACAAACTGCACGGAAAAAACAACGTAACGCAAAACCGATAAAACAAACATCGGCCATTGAAAGCGCACCAAATAAGGTTTGACACGTTGGATTTGGCGTAACCATTTGTAACGGCTTTTCTTTTTTGGGATGATAAACGGCCAGAAAAAATATAGTAGTAAAACCGACACTCCGAATAGCAAAGAAAGAACACTGAAAGAAACAGCGAACAGGTCCGTTAGGTAAATTGCCAATAGCCCGAACAACAGGGTTGGAGTCAGTTGACTAAAATTTGCTTGGAGCGATGCCCCAACGATGAGGAGCCGATCGCGTTTTCCAAAATGGATCATGCGTCCTAAAAAACTACCCCATCCGTTCGGTGTAAGAAATGCCGAACCTACTCCACTCCAATAAGCACGAAAGATCAATTTTCGGTCGTGGATCACGCGGCGTGCAACCAATTGCCACTTGGCGAATTCCAGAAATTGATTTGCTAAAACCAAGCATATAGAAACAACCAAAGCCCACGGATCAGACAATTCCAACTCATTCAGTTCTGTCCAGTTAACGTGACGAAGTTGGAGAAAGAGCAGCAAGATAACCGCACCAAAAACGGTCCATTGTACCATCCGTCTGTAAACGACTCCTTTTCCAGAATGATCCTTCAACCAATTCATTGAACGAAGATACTTAAAACGTTGAAGCATCCTTCAATAAAAAAGAGGAGCTTTCGCCCCTCTTCTCTCTTTAAAATTACTGTTTGATAATTTGATGAATCGAATAGTTCTCAATCTTCAACCAATAATAGCCTGTTGGTAATTCCGCCAGAGATAATCTGAGTTCATTTTGTTCAGTATGTCTGGTATACGATTCAATGATCCGCCCACGTGCATCCATCACCTCTATGTGAAGGGTCTCGTTTGAAACTTTCGGAAGCAAAATCGTGATCTC
This sequence comes from uncultured Fluviicola sp., assembly GCA_964427665.1. Classification (GTDB taxonomy): domain Bacteria; phylum Bacteroidota; class Bacteroidia; order Flavobacteriales_D; family Crocinitomicaceae; genus Fluviicola. The sequence continues at coordinate 35,405 of CAYRVL010000024.1, forward strand.
ATCGTTTGTTGGGTTCGGGAATACCTGAATCAATAGATCCTCTTTTTCCTCAATTCCAACCTCATCTACATCAACTTGAAGCGTGTCTGACGACCCTGCACAACCTTCAACCGTTTC